>CAYOOG010000007.1:0-18072 GCA_964405515.1 uncultured Alphaproteobacteria bacterium
TGAATCATGATCAAATCGTTTTGGGAATCCCGTTAATGGGTCCGGACCCTAGTCACAGACGTTGACCTAGTCGCGGCTCAGAGGCAGTATGCCGCTTACGTTTTCATTTTGTGAACGCGGCCCAACCGGAAATTAGTCCCTTCCGGCGAGGCCGCTTTTTTGGACCTGGTCTGATGAGTTCCTCGTCGACGATAGACATAGCCACGCACTTGCGGCGCACGTTGGCGCTCGCCGGGCCCATTCTGCTGACCCAACTGGCGGTCGTCGCCTTGGGCGTGGCGGATGCGGCCATGGTCGGCCATGCCGGCACCGATGAGCTCGCCTACATGGGCATCGGCCGTGTCGTCATGTCGCTTACCAGTACGGTGGGTGCTGCTTTGATGACGGGCGTGTTGATCTTTGCCGCCAAAGCCGACGGTGCCGGTCGACCTGAGGACTGTGGAGCCATCTGGCGCGCTGGTATTGTCTACGCCGTGGTCTTGTCGTCCGTGGGGCTGGCGGCCTTGTTGCTCGGTGGGGAAGCCCTTCTGGCCGCCCTCGGCCTGTCCGACGATCTGATTCGGGAAGGCAGCGAGTATCTGCGGGTTATCGCCATCAGCCTGCCGGCGATCATGCTAATCAACTGCACGGCGCTTTTCTTTAACGGCATTAGCCGCCCGCAGGTGGTGACGGTACTGGCCTTTGTCGTCGTGCCGCTGAATATTCTGCTCAACTGGATTTTCATTTTCGGCCATTTGGGTGCGCCGGTGCTCGGCGCGACGGGCGCTGCCCTGGGCACCACCATCAGCGAAATTGTCGGCGCCGTGATGATTGTGGGCTACGCCCTCAATATGAAGGACCGGGACCGCTACGCTGTACGCGGCACCTTAAATGGCGCCTGGGCGGCGGGTCGCGAAATGCGGCGTTTCGGCGTACCGCTCGGCTTTGCCACGGGTGCAGACGCCGCCGGTTTTTCGCTGCTCACCGTGTTCGCGGGCTATCTGGGCATTGTATCGGTTTCCGCCCTCGAGGTCATAATGGAGTTGTTTTTCGCGGCCTTTATTGTCATTTACGCCCTCGCCCAGGCAACGTCGGTTCGCGTCGGTAACGCCGTCGGGCGGGAGGACTACCAAGGCGTGAAGGTCGCGACCTGGCTCGCCATGGCCTTGGCTGCTGTGGCGATGACGGTTTATGCCGCTGTATATGTTTCCATACCTGGAGTTCTGGCTTGGATCTTCACAGAGGATCCGGCGGTCATTGCCTTGGTCGTGCCGGCCCTCGCCATTGCGGCGCTTGCCCTGCTTGTGGAGCCGATCGATTACATCGTGCTGTATGCGCTCCGCGCCGCCGGTGATCAATGGGTGGCCTCGGCCATACAGATTAGCGCCTTCTTGCTCATCATGGTTCCGTTTGCCTGGTATTTTGCCTTCACCCTGGGACACGGTTTCATCGGGCTGATATATGCCATCCTGCTTGGCGTGGTTTGCGCGGCCCTTGCCTTGAACGTTCGGTTCTATTTTTTCACCCGGCGACAAAAGTGATTTCGCGTGGGCTGAATGTAATCTAGAGACCGAAAATGGATATGCCTTACTGGAGAGGAGTACTTGGCCGAAAGACTCTATCCGGTTAGCGGAGCTTGAAAATGAAAAGCAGGCACGGCGCCGCAGATTGGGCCCTTTTGATTGTTCTCGCATTCGTTTGGGGCACAGCCTTTATTGCCATCAAGGCGGGCGTCAATCACATGCCACCGTCATTCGTGGCCACCGGGCGGACCCTGGTTGCGGCCCTGGTCCTCGGCGTTGTCCTCGCCTTCAGCCGGCACGCATTGCCGCGCGGAAGGCGCAATTGGGCCTATATAATCGTCATGTCGTTCTTTGGCGTGTCGATGCCCTTCTATTTGATCAGTTGGGGGCAGCGCAGCATCGACAGCGGGCTGGCGGCAATTCTGGTGGCGGTTGTTCCCCTTGTGACCCTTGCGCTTGCCCACTTCTTCGTGGAAGGGGAGCATTTGACCAAGGCGAAGGCGGCGGGGTTCGTCATGGGATTCCTAGGCATCGTCGTGCTTATCGGACCAGATGCGTTTTTGAAGGCGGGTGGCTCGGCCCAAGAAATACTGGCGCAATTGGCCGTATTGGCGGGGGCGACTTGCTACGCCATCCATACCATCATTGCCCGCCGCGGACCGCCGGATCACGCCCTGGTCCTGAGTGCCGGCGTCATGCTGGTGGCCGTCGTCGTGATGGTTCCCACAACGGCCTACTTGGAGCATCCCGCGCCCGAAGTATCGTTGGACGTGGGCGTGCTAGCCGTGCTTTGGCTTGGAATTTTCTCCACCGCGCTCGGCACGGTTCTGATCTTCCAGTTGATCAAGAGGGCGGGCCCAAGTTTTGCTTCGCTCACCAACTATCTGGTCTCGCCAATCGCCGTGCTTACGGGCATCGTTGTTCTGGACGAACGGCCCCATTGGAGTGCCCTTGCGGCGCTGGGCCTTATATTCGCCGGACTGGCCGTCAGCCAAATAGGCGGCCGGCCGCAGGTAGATTAAGGCCACCCGTAAAGTGTTGTAATCATTCACTGGAAGGCTGGCCCGTTGCGCTTGCGGTCTCGACGGCCTAGCCTGCGGGGCTATTGGCAAATCAAAGGGGGGAGAAGTCCAGTTGAGTCAGCCGTCAGCCGAACGTCACGAGCATGAGCGTTGGTCCTCGAGCGGCGCCTTTCTTCTGGCCGCCGTGGGCGGCGCCGTTGGACTTGGCAATATTTGGCGCTTTCCCTATATCGCCGGGGAAAACGGCGGAGGGGCTTTCGTGCTCATCTACCTCGGCTGCATCATTTTTATAGGCGTGCCGCTGATGATGGCGGAGCTCTTGATGGGCCGGCGCGGCGGTCAGAGCCCGGTGACCACCATGGGAATTTTGGCGCGGGAGGCCGGCCAAAGCCAGGCTTGGCGGTTGGTCGGCTGGCTCGGCGTGATTACGCCGTTGCTCGCCATTACGTTCTACGGCGTCGTCGCCGGGTGGGGCATCGCATACGTACTTAAAACAGCATCCGGCCTGTTCACCGGCGCGGGCGCCGAGGGCGCCGGCAAGGCGTTCGCGGGCGTCATGGGCGATCCGTTGACCATGATGTTGTGGCACGGCGTATTCATGGCCCTGACGGTCTATATCGTTGCCCGGGGTGTGCGCGGCGGGCTTGAAAAAGCGGTCAAGATCATGATGCTCGCGCTGTTCGTCATATTGTTGCTGTTGTTGGCCTATGCCGCGATCGCGGCGGATTTCGCCGCCGGGGTCGCCTTCATGTTCACACCGGATTTTTCAAAGATCACGGCGGGCGCCGTCCTCACTGCCATCGGGCAGGCGTTCTTTTCCCTGGCCGTCGCCGTGGGTGCCTTGATTACCTACGGGGCTTACCTGTCCGAGGATATTTCCATACCCCGTGCCGCCTGGACCATCGCCGCCGTTGACACAGGTGTCGCCATTCTCGCGGGACTGGCCATTTTTCCCCTGGTGTTTACCTACGGCCTGACGCCCGCGGAAGGGCCGCCGCTCATCTTCATGACCCTGCCCATCGCCTTCGGCCAAATGCCTGGGGGTGCGTTCTTCGGCACTCTATTCTTTATTCTCCTGGTTTTTGCCGCGTTGACCTCTTCCATTTCCATGTTGGAGCCTTTTGTGTCCTGGGCCGAAGAGCATAAGGGTTGGCGTAGGGCGCCCGTGACTTTCGTGGTCGGCGGCGTGACCTGGGCCGCCGGGCTTGGCGCCGCTCTGTCGTTCAATGTACTTAAGGATTTCAAACCCCTCGCTATGTTCCAAGCGCTTGAGGACAAGACCATCTTCGGGCTTCTGGATTACCTGGTGGCAAATCTTTTCATGCCGGTGGGCGGCATTATGATCGCCATATTCGCGGGATGGTTGATGTCGCGCCAGGCGACCTGCGATGAGCTGGGCCTCGGCGACGGGCGGGTCTACAAGAGCTGGCTCTGGCTTGTGCGTATCGTGGTGCCGCTGGCCATTGCCTGGGTACTCTGGGAGAACCTGAGTTAGGTTTGGCAGGCGCCATCAAGTTACCTTGGCGCGTTCCTGAAACTCCGGGCGCTCCCAAGCGCCGTTTTCCAATATGTCGGCAAGGGCATCCACGGCATTCCAAAGGTCAACGTACCGATTGTACAGGGGAGAAAACCCGAAACGCAGAACGTCCGGTGGGCGAAAATCACCGATTACGCCGCGCGCGATCAACGCCTGCATTATGGCGTAACCCTGAGCGTGCCTGAGCGAGACCTGGCTGCCGCGTGACTTGGCATCGGCCGGGCAGGCGGGCTCGCATTGCCCACCGCAGCGCTCCGCCACCAGTTCCAGGAACACCTCGCCCATTTTCATGGATTTCTTGCGCACGTCTTCCATGGGCGCCCGGGCAACTGCCTCGACGCCACATTCCAAAGCTGCAAGGCCCAGCACGGCAGGCGTCCCGCAAAGGTTGCGGGAGATGTCCGGGGCCGGGCGGTAATGGCCGTCAAAGGCGAAGGGCTCGGCGTGGCCCATCCAACCCGACAAGACCGGCTCGATGGATTCCTGCAGGGCCTTTGCGACAAACAGAAAAGCCGGCGCTCCCGGCCCGCCGCAAAGAAACTTGTAGCCGCAGCCCACGGCCAAGTCGGCGCCGCAACCGTTCAGGTCCACGGGGCACGCCCCGGCGCTGTGGCAAAGGTCCCAAAGAATAAGTGCGCCCACCCCTTGGGCGGCGGCGGTGAGGCCGGCCATGTCCCACATTCGCCCGGTGCGGTAATGCACGTGGCTCAAGACCACAAGCGCCACGTTTTCGTCCAGGGAACTGATCAGCGCGTCCGCTTCTACCAGGCGCAGTTCGTGACCCGGGCCCAACTGGGCAATCAGACCCTCAAGGACGTAAGCGTCGGTGGGAAAGTCGCCCTTGGGCGCCAGGATGACGCGACGCTCGGGCGCCAGTTTCACGGCGGCCGACGCCAGCTTGAAGATGTTGATGGACGTGGTATCCGCCGCCACGACTTCACCCGCTTCGGCGCCCACCAGGGGCGCGATTTTGTCGCCCACCCTTTGCGGCAGGCCGATCCAGTCATGATCATTCCAGCTGCGTATGAGGCTGTCGCCCCACTCGCCGCGGATGAGCCGGTCAAGCCGATCTGGAGTGGCCCTGGGCAGGGCGCCCAATGAATTGCCGTCGAGGTAAATCACCCCTTCGGCCATGTGAAAGTCACTGCGGTGGCCCGCCAGCGGGTCGCCGGCATCGAGGCTTTCCAGATCGGCGCGTGTAAGGATTGTCATGGCATCACCGGTATGGGGATTCCACCACGTTGTCCAGAACCTTGTGCAAAAGATCCTGGAGGCCGAGAATCTCCTGCTCGCTGAAACCCGCGACCGCCCGGTCCATGGGGCCAGCGCCGCAGACTGGCACGCCTGGGCGGCCAAAGGGGGAGAAATATGTAATGACAGGTAACGGACACCACTGGCGGTTGCCGGTCGCCACCGGATTGAGGTAATCTCGCCGCCCTGACGCGAGAAAGAGGGAGAATGAGATGAGCGATGCCAATTGGAGCATGAAGGGCCCCGAGTACGGCAATTGCAATTGCGATTGGGGCTGCCCCTGTCAATTCAACGCCATGCCCACAGACGGCACGTGCCGCGCGGTCTGCGCCGTGCATGTGGAAGAAGGCCACTTCGGCGACACAAGCCTCGATGGATTGAACTGGGCCATTACGTACAATTGGCCCGGCGCGGTTCACGAAGGCAACGGCACCATGCAGGCTTTCATTGATGAGCGGGCGGACGGCGATCAACGCGCGGCTCTGGCGGAAATTCTCTACGGCCGTTCAACCGAGGAAGGCGTGCACTTCCTGCAGATATTCGCCAGCACAATGACGACCATGTTGGATCCGGTATTCGCGCCCATCGAATTTGAATTCGACATGGAGGCACGCAAGGCGCAGGTCAAAATAGGTGACGTGGTAGAATCCGTGGGGACGCCCATTCCCAATCCCTTTACGGGCGAACCTCACCGCGTGAAAATCGTCCTCCCCAACGGCATGGAACATGCAGAGGCCGAGTACGGGAGCGGCAATACCACGGCCAGCGGCGAGGTCAAACTTGACCTCAAGGACAGCCACGCCGCCTTCGCCAGGATTCATGTAAACCAAAGCGGTGTTGTCCGTTAGCGACACCAAACGACATGCCAATTCGCCGGTCGTGAGGGCCTCCCTGCACCGGCGCGACCGCTTGGCCATTCTCGCCGGGCTGGGCGGTATTGTGCTGCTGTCATGGGGCTACCTGTTCCTGGAGGCGGTGGCCATGGGCGGCGGCTCTATGGACATGGTATCGGCCATGAACACCGCCGGGGCCCGACTCCAACCCTGGAGCGTTACGGAGTTCCTTCTGGTCTTCATCATGTGGGCCGTGATGATGGTGGCGATGATGGTGCCGAGCGCCACGCCCATGATCCTGCTATTCGCCGGGACAAGTGGCCGGCGGCGAGAGGCGGGTGAGAGCTTTGTGCCAACGGGTATTTTCCTTGCCGGATACGTCGTGGTGTGGACCGCCTTCAGCCTGGCGGCCACCGCCTTGCAATACGCGCTTACCGAAGCCGCGCTTGTCTCGCCCATGATGGTCAGTACCAGCCGCGCCCTCGGCGGCGTGTTGTTGCTCCTTGCCGGTATCTACCAATGGACGCCCTTGAAGGAAATCTGCCTCAAGCATTGCCGCTCGCCCATGCATTTTGTCATGACAAACTGGCGGCCGGGTCGGTTCGGGGCGTTTGAAATGGGCCTGCGGCACGGCGCCTTTTGCGTGGGCTGCTGCTGGGCCCTGATGGCATTGTTGTTTGTCGGCGGAGTGATGAACCTTTTGTGGGTTGCCGCCATTGCCTTTCTTGTGTTGATCGAAAAGGTCGTGCCGCGCGGCGATCGCCTTGGACGCCTGGGCGGACTTTTGCTGGCTTTCGCCGGGCTTTATATGCTGTTCAATTCCCAATAATTGTCGTGAAATCGTCCACGATCTCACGCGGTGTGCGCAACCGATTGACCGGGGCGCTCTGGTCGGCGTAACCCAAGGACATGCCGCAGAACAGCATTTCGTTCTTGGGGATAGACAGAAATTCCACAAGTGTCGGTGTCCACATGGACCATGATTCCTGGGGGCAGGTGTCCAGTCCGTGTGTTCGCGCCAGCAGCATGATGTTTTGCATGAACGCGCCCAGATCGACAAACTGCGGCGGGCCCATTTGCCGGTCGATGGCGAAGAACAAACCGACAGGGGCGTCGAAAAATTTGAAGTTGCGCGCAAGATGCGCAAGCTTACCCGCCTTGTCGTCGCGCTTGACCTCCAACAGCGCGTACATGTCCTCGCCCACCTTCGCACGGCGTGCCTTGTAGGGCTCGGTCAATTCCGGCGGGTAAATGTCATAGTCGCCGCCTTCGCCCATGGGAAATTCTCCCAATTTGGCGGCGACGGTGGCCACCAGTTCATCGCGCGCCTCGCCCGCCACAACGTAGACCCGCCAGGGCTGCAAATTGCCGCCGGACGGCGCCTGGGCCGCCGCGGCGAGGATTTCGCGAACCAATGCCTCGGGCACCGGCGTGTCCAGAAAGGCCCGCACGGATCGGCGGGAGGCTATGGCATCGCTGACGTTCATGGGGTCGGTCATGGGGCTGGCCTTCGTGTTGGGACTTGTCGGGAGCTAGTCAATCTTACACGCCCGCACCCCCCGTGCCATAGTGAGGCCATGGATGAAAGACTGGGGCAATTGGAAAGGCTGGCGCGCTACCGCTATGAAACAGGCGACCCTGGCCACGATTGGACTCACGTGGAGCGGGTCGTGGCAAGTTGCCAGCGCTTTGGCGGTGAAGTCGGCGCTGATATGGCCCTCTTAATTCCCGCCGCCATGCTGCACGACTTGGTGAATCTGGCGAAGGATGATCCTGGTCGCCTGGAGGCAAGCGCGGCGAGCGCCGAGGAGGCGGACGGTATCCTGCAGGAAGCCGGTTACAGCGGCGAGGAAATTGAGCAAATCAAGAGCATCATTTAGGAACACAGCTTCAGCCTCAACCAGCCGCCGTCCAATATTGAATCCGCAGTTCTGCAGGATGCCGACAAACTGGACGCCCTCGGTGCCATTGGTGTCATGCGTGCCGCCACCTGTGGCTGCCGTTTGGGAGCGGCCTACTACCATAGTGTCGACCCCTTCGCCGAGGCGCGGGAGCTTGACGATGGCAATTACACCATCGATCACTTTCCGACCAAGTTGCTCACGCTCCATGAGCGCTTCAATACTGATGCCGCGCGTCGGGAGGCCGACGCGCGAACTGAATTCATGCACGCCTTCCTTGGGCAGTTAAGGCGAGAAATATCACCATGACCACGCTTTTCACCATCTTCATGGGGTTTCCCATCCTCGGCTGGGCCTTTGGCTTTATGGAACGGCATTTCTTGGAGCATTGCATCAAGATGATCTTGGTCGCCGTTGTCGCCGGGGCGGTAATGGCCAATATGCCGGGCGTCTTTCCCTCCTGGGGCGAGAGTTTCGGCTGGCCCGAGGTGTTCCTGTTGCTGCTGGGCGTGATCGAGGGCGTTACGGTCGCCACGGTCTCCGCCAAGGTCTATGATCTACGCGCCCGCCGCCGCGCCGAGGCCAAGATCGCCCGAGGTGGAGCCGAGGCCGACGAAGATTAGAAGGATTTAGGGGACTGATCCGTCATGACCGTATTGACCCACGCCGCGCCCTTTACCGCCAGCAAGCCCGTGCGCTTCACCCACACAGACCCGGGCGGCCAGGTGTTCTTCCCGCGTTACTTTGAAATGTTCCAGGCCGTGGTCGAGGACTGGTTCACCAAGGGCCTGAAGGTTGATTACGCCGGGATGGTCATGAAGGAACGCCTGGGCCTGCCTACGGCGCACACCGAATGCGACTTTCTCTTGCCCTGTCGCCTGGGCGAGATCATCGACTTCGCGGTGATCCTGGAAAAGATCGGCCGCTCGTCCATTCACATTGTCTTCGACGGCAGCGTCGGTGGTGAGAAACGCTTGCGCGCCAAGTCCGTCCTCGTGGTCATCGGCCTAGACACTGGAAAGCCCCAGCCCATTAGTGCAGCGCTGCGCGAAAAGCTTGAGGCCTATCAAAGCGGTGATCTGGACAACGACGAAGAGGCGAGCGAAGACGGCTAGGTAAGTTCAATCGGATAACGGACTAATCCCCAAAGGCGAATTTGACCGCCGCTGCCGCGTGCAGGGCCGCGCTCTCGAATACCGGCAGGTCCACGTCGGCGTCCTCGATGATCATGCCGAGTTCCGTGCAGGCCAGGAATAGGCCCTGGGCGCCTTTGTCCTGTAACCCGCCGACTATTTCCTGAAGGCGCCGCTTGGAGTCCGCTTCCACGCGGCCCCTTATGAGTTCCTCGACAATAACGCGGTGGATTTCCTCGCGCTCGGGCGGTTCGGGCAGGATCGTTTCAATGCCGTGACGTTCCGACAGACGATCCTGAAAATAGGTGCCGCCCATGAGAACAGCCGTCGCCATGAGGCCGATACGTTCAATCCCCTGGCCGCGCATGGCCTCCGCCGCCGGGTCGACGATATGAATGAAGGGGATATTGACGCTCTCCTCAATCACCGCCGCCACTTTGTGGAGGGTGTTGCAGCAGAGCAGCAATACGTCGGCTCCCCCGGCTTCCACCTTGCGGGCGAGGGGAGGAAGAATTTCCGTCACTTCCTCCCAACGGCCTTCAAGCTGCATCTGCACCAATTCGTGGAAATCCACGGAATGGATCACCATCTCGGCCGAATGCTCGCCGCCCAGGCGTTCATGCACCGCAGCGTTAATGTAGCGATAGTACATGGCGGTGGATTCCCAGCTCATGCCGCCCATGAGGCCGATGGTTTTCAAGGCTCTCACCGTCCCAATATGGTGATGCAGGCGGCAGCTTCCTCGACCCAATAATGACCTCCGCCGTTTTCGGCGATGGCGTGATGGGCGCCTTCCACCTGGCGCGCGCCGGCCTCGCCGCGAAGTTGAGTTGTCAATTCGAATATTTGGGAGAGGCCCGTGGCGCCCAAGGGATGGCCCTTCGATTCAAGGCCGCCCGAGGTATTGACGGGGATTCTGCCGCCGAGTTTGGTTTCCCCGGACTCGGCCAAGCGCCCGCCCTCGCCGAAGTCGCAAAATCCAAGACATTCGGTCTGCAGGATTTCGCCAAAGGCGGTGGCGTCGTGAACCTCGGCCACGGACATGTCCCCGGGGCCGACGCCCGCTTTCTCGTAAGCCTGCATGGACGCCCGCCGGGTAATGTGGCTCTCCATATCGGCCCATTCGCGGTTGATGCCGCCGGCGAGCACGGACGCCTTGACCTTGATCGCGCGCTTAGCGTCAAAACGGTCGAGGGCCTCCTCTCGGCAGATAATGACCGCGGCGCCGCCATCCGAAATGGGCGAGCACATGGGCAGGGTCAAGGGCCAGGAAATCATGCGCGCGCCCAGCACCTCGTCCACGCTCATGTCGTTCTGGTATTGCGACAGCGGATTCATTGTCGAGTGAAAGTGGTTCTTGGCGGCGGTGGCGGCGATCTGCCGGCCAGTGAGGCCGTAATGCTTCATGTGGTGGCGGGTGATCCAGCCGTAAACATCCATGAAGGCGCTCTTTTCCTTGCCGTCGTCGGCGAATTCGGCGGGCACTTCCATGGCGTTGCCGATAGCGGTCATGCGCTCCAGCACGCCGTCCAGGTCGTAAATGTCCCAGCCGCCGCTAAAAAGCGCGAAGGTCTTGGTCTTGTCGTCGAAGTACATTTTCTCGACGCCGATGGCCAACGCGACTTCCGACTGGCCGGCGCGCAAGTCGGTGCAGGCCAGGTGAAAGGCCGTGCTACCGCTGGCGCAGGCGTTTTCAACGTTGCTCACGGGGATATCCTCGAGGCCCATGGACCGGAGCGCCGTCTGCCCGGCGACTGCGGTCTGGCCCTCGAAAATGCCCTGAGCGGTGTTGGAAAAGAACGCTGCTTCGATGTCGTCCAGCTTTCCGCCCGCGTCCGCAACGGCGCCCGTGACCGATTCCCGCGTCATGTCCTTGACCGAGCGGTCCATGTATTTGCCGAAGGGCGTCATGCCGACGCCGACGATGTATAAGTCAGTCATTTTCCAGAATGCTCCTCAGCCGACCCGGCGGCTGTGTCCTTCCCAATATTTATTGCGAATGTCCTTTTTTAGCAACTTGCCGACGCCGCTTCGCGGCAAATCGTCCCAGACCTCGACGGTTTTCGGTGCCTTTACGCCACCAAGCTTTTCCTTGCACATCTCGATGATCTCGGCCTCGTCCACATTCTCGCCGGGCTTGGCCTGGAGCACCGCCTTAATGGCCTCGCCCCACTTTTCGTCGGGCACGCCGACGACAGCGCAGTCCTGCACCGCCGGGTGGGTGAGAATTACCTGTTCGACCTCGCGCGGGAAGACATTGAAGCCGCCCGTTATGATCATGTCCTTCTTGCGGTCGGAAATATAGATGAAGCCGTCATCGTCCTTGTAGCCGACATCGCCGGTGTGGTGCCAGCCGTGGGCACGGGCTTCCGCCGTTGCCTCCGGGTTTTTGTAATACTCCTTCAGCACATTGCCGCTACGCACAACGATCTCGCCTTGCTCGTCGGCGCCCAAAAGATTGCCTTCGTCGTCCATGATCTCTACCTGGGAAAAAAGAGAGGGCCGACCGCAACTCATGAGCCGATTATCGTTGCGGGCCAAAGCTTCGACGTGGTCTTCCGGCGACATGTAAGTAATGTTCATCAGGGCCTCGGTCTGGCCGAAGTTCTGGCACATTACCGGGCCGAACAGTTCCATGGCTTCCTTGACTTTTTCCGTTGCCATGGGCGAGGCGGCGTAGATGAAATACTTGAGTGAGGAATAGTCGAACTCGCGCGCGCGCGGGTGGGCGAGAATCATGTAGATCACCGTCGGCGGCAAATAGAGCCGCGTGACTTTGTACTTTTCGATATGTTCCATAATGCCGAGCGGGTCCGCCTTCTTCATGATGACGTTGACGCCGCCGCAGGCCAGGATCGGCATGCACATGCCGCCGGCGCCGTGGGAGAGCGGGGCGGCAGCCAGATGCACCGGATACTCGGTTATGGGCATATTGGCGTTGTAGTTGGCAACCAGTACTTCCCAGACCCGATGGGTGGTGACGACGCCCTTGGGCTTACCCGTGGTGCCGCCCGAGCCCAATATCGCCGCAATGCCGTCTGGGTCTTCCGGGAAATCCGGGATGGGCGCGGTCTTGGTGCGCGCGATCCAGTCGTCGAAGGAGGGCGCCGTGCGGCCTTCGCGGTCTATGCATACAAAGCCTTTTATGCCCGGCGCACGTTCGGCGATCACGGCGATCTCGTCCTCACAATCACTGTGGTAGAACACCCATTCGCAGTCCGTATTGTCGAGGATGTAGGCGTTTTCATCCACCGCGTTACGCGCGTTGATCGGCACCCAGACGGCGCCGGAGCGCAGAATGCCCAGCATGCAATCAAGCACACGCGCCGTGTTCGGGCTGTATACCGCCGCCTTGACGCCGGGCCCTATGCCTTCGGTTATCAGCGCGCCGGCGATGCGGAAGGTGCTCTCCCGCACGTCGCGGTAGCTGTGCTCGACGCCATCCTCAATAAGACAAGGTCCCTCCGGGTTGATCGCCGCGCCCTTGTCGAAGAAGTCAATTAGCCGCATGGTCTATCCTTGCTCGGTTAGGTATCAATCGACGTTCCCCAGATAATCTCCACATCCACGGCGATCATCCAGTTCCTCCCGGCTGATCCGTCATTCCGGCCGCGATGATAGCCGTACACGCCGCATCGTGGAACCGTGAACCGCTCTAGAATCTCCCGGCGGTGGGGCGATGTCTACGCGGGGACCGTTTATCATCGGTGTGGACAGGCATCGGCGAGTTCTATAGACAAGAGGCCATTCAATTCTTAACCCCGGGGGAGGGTAATTGATGACCGACATGACCGAGCCGACAGACGGATTGGACTCGAAGGCCGGGGTTGCGGTGCTTATAGCGGCCAATAGCGTTGCTGTAACAAGCGGTCCGCTGATGCCTCTCATCATCGGTGCCTTGGTGGCAAATGCCGGCTTCGCGCCCGTCGAGGCCGGTCTCATTCTATCGGCACAATTCGCCGCCATTGCGATTTCATCCCTTACGGTTGCGACGCGCGTGGATCGCTGGAACCGGCGGCTCCTATGTGTGGCGGGAATCGGTTTGATCTTTGTGGGTAATGGTCTTTCCATGATCGCTGATTCGTTCACGGTTTTTCTGGCCGTTCGTTTCTTGACCGGGCTGGGCGAGGGCACTGCCATCGCCACGGTCAACGGTACCGCAGCCGGTGCCCGTGACCCCCAAAAACTGTTCGCCCTCCTTGGCCTGAGCATTGGCTTCTATTCTGCGGCAATTTTATTTTCGGGCGGGTTTCTAATTGAGAATTTCGGGACCAACGGCATTTTCGGCATGGCGGCGCTGGTTGCTTTGGTCGTTTCTCCCGCCGTTATTTGGTTTCCGGCGAACATGGGCGGCGAGGCCGTGCAGGAAAGACCGGCGGATCGGGGCGGAGCAATCGGCAAGATTGGTATCTTGGGATTGCTTGGATACGCGGTCTTCGCCTTTGGTCACAGCGCGACTTGGGCCTACATACAGCCTATCGCTGAATCCATAGGATTATCCATCGCCTTCGTCGGCACGGTCCTTGCGGCGGGCGCAGTCGTGGCCCCGGCGGGACCCGGTCTTGCCCACGTCATCGGCACGCGATTTGGCAATACCTTGCCTACGGCTGCCGGACTAGTGACTATTGGCCTCTTCATACTCCTGCTGGGGCAGGGTGGTGGCACGATATCCTTTGCCACGGCTCTGGTAGCCGTTTCGATCATCATGTTATTCCTGATGCCTTACCTGATGGGGGCTCTATCGGTTTTAGACCCCTCCGGCCGTTTGCCCGCCGCGGCGCCTGCTTTCATGACCGCCGGTGTTGTCGTGGGGCCGGCAACGGGCGGCGTCGTGATCGAGTACGGATTTTCGACGCTTACCTGGATGTCGTTTGGCATAATTCTGATTGGCGGCGCGCTTATTTGCGTGGTCACAAGACTTGCTGACCAGCGGTCTGCAGATGTTCCGCAGGAAGCAGGCGCGCCCGCCGCCGAGTAGTCGCGGGATTGTGAGCGGCTGAATTGACTAGCGAAGTTGTTGCCTTAACACTGCGTCCCTATACCGACCCCGCAGGCAAGCTGTCCGAGAAAATGCTGCGTCGGCGTAAAGTCTGATTCTAAAAGTGCGGCAGCCGTTTCGCGGCCAGGGCCGTGAGCCGGTCCGGCAGGTCGTCGCCTTCGCAAATATCTCCGTGCCCGGGAATCAAGACACTTGGTTGGTCGGCCTCCAACTGGCCTTTCAGCCAGACGGCGTATTCCCGGCGATTCTTGAGGGCAATCCATTTGAAAGTGGGACCGATGCGTAGTCCGGGTCCGATACCAAAGAGCCGTACAACAATCCCCATGACGGTGCGCGGGGTTCTCGGCAGATTGAAAAAGGCATCGGAGACAATCCAAACGACGCCTTGAGCAGTTTCGGCGCGAAGCCAGACCTCGCCGTTTCGCGTACCCGAAGGCTCCAGCAGGGAGACTCTATCCGGCAGCAGGTTTTGCAAATCGGCCAGCGGCCCTATGGGGCAGGTGATCTGCCGGGACAAGCGCGGCGTCGCCTTGGCCGAGGCCACGACTTGAGCATCCGGGAATTTTTCGGCATAGGCTGCGAGGCCCAGGTGATGAAAGAAGTTAGGGGCCAGCAAGAATACCGGGCGGCCCAGGGCGTCAAGTTCCGTAAAGGACTCCCGCGGGCTCTCGCGGATCGGGCCGACCACCGCCAAGGTGCCGTCGGCCAAACGCAACGCGACGGAGCGCAGTATACAAACCCCGTCGAGCGTTTGCCCAAGCATCCACAGCCCGGCACTCTCGTCGAAAGGTTTCCAGTGGACGGCAGTCACGCCTGGAACGCGGAACTTGGCCGCGCCTTTACCTCGCCGTACCACCGCGCGGTATTGGTGCAGGCTTCGGGAATCTCGAATTTCAGCACCTTGGCAAAATCAAGTGCGCACATGGCGGTGATGTCGGCAACTGAGTAACGCGGTCCGGCGATGAATTCGTTGTCGGCCAGTTGGGGCTCAACCAGGGAAAGAAATTTCGAAACCATGATCTTGCCGCGCTCCACAAGCTCGGGAATTTGCGGCACCGGCTCGCTGATGCCCGGCAGGCCCCGGTCGGCGAAGGCCGGATGCGCGTTGCGCAGCATATTTGCTATACCCTGCATGCAGATCAGCTCGGCGCGGCGCTCCCACATCTCGATGAGCGCAGTATCCAGGGGGTTGATGCCCATTAGCGGCGGCTCGGGATAGAGGGACTCTAGATAGCGGCATATGGCCGGCGCCTCGCTGATGCAGGTGCCGTCGTCCAGTTCAAGGACCGGCACCGTGCCGTTTGCGTGCTTGGACAGGAAATCCTTCGACAAGGCGGGCTCGGCCTCATCGCCCGATTCCTCAAGGGGAATATCGATGCCTTTTTCCGCCATAAAAACGCGTACGCGGCGCGGGTTGGGGGCCACTTTCCAGTCGTAAAGTTTCATGACTCTTCATTCCTGATTTTGAGCTTGGCGGTTTGATTTGATCTCGCCGCTTTTCACTCGTGCCAAATACGACCGCACCTCCCGGCGTACTTTGGGCGCAAGGAAGTAAAGCCCAATAACGTTGGGCAGGGCCATGGCGAAGAACATGGAATCGACGAAGTCCACAACCTTCTCCATGGGCAGCACCGCGCCAACGACAAGAATCAGGCAATAGGCGACCTTGTAGGTATATTCGGCCAATTGGGACTCGCCCACCAAATAGGTCCAGGCCTTCATGCCGTAGTAAGCCCAGGTAACGATAGTTGAATAGGCGAACAGCATGATCACCACCATAAGGACAACGGGGAACCAGCCAAAGACCGTGGCGAAGGCGGTGGAGGTCAACTCGATACCGCTCAAACCATCGATCTGGTAGGCACCGCTGATGACGATCACCAGGGCCGAAATGCTGCATACCACCACGGTGTCGATGAAAGGCTCCAACAGTGCAACAAAACCTTCGGTCACGGGCTCGTTGGTGCGCACGGCGGAATGCACAATGGCGGCGGAGCCTACGCCAGCTTCATTGGAAAAGGTCGCGCGGCGCATGCCGACAATGAGCACGCCAATGAATCCACCCGCCACGCCCTCCGGTGAAAACGCGCCCCAGAAGATCAGCGAAATGGCGTGCCCCACCTGGTCGATGTTGGCGCCTATGACGCCCAAGCTGGCTACAAGGTATATGCCGCACATGACGGGCACCAGTCTGGCGGCCACCCGGGCGATGCTCTTAATGCCGCCGATTATGACAAGCCCGGCAAGCACGGCGACGACGGCGCCAAAAACCCAAGCCTGATCGAATCCCGTGACCGCTGAAAACTGTGTGTAGGCCTGATTGACCTGGAACAGGTTAATCGACGCGCCAAGACACATGACGGCGGCGAATACTGCCAAGGCACGGCCCAACCGGGGCCAGCCCAGCTCAGCGAAGCCCCGGCTCAGGTAGTACATGGGTCCGCCGGAAACAGAGCCATCCGGATTGATCTTACGGTACATCACGCCGAGCGTGCACTCGATCATTTTTGTCGTCATGCCGAACAAACCGGCAATGACGATCCAGAAGGCGGCGCCGGGGCCGCCAAGGGCGATGGCGACGGCTACGCCCGCGATATTACCAACACCGACGGTGCCGGAGAGCGCGGCGCTCAGGGCCTGGAAATGTGTGACCTCACCCTGGTGCTCAGGATTCTGATAATCGCCACGGACAACGCGAATGGCCTGGGCAAAGCCACGGATATTGATAAAGCCCATATACAAAGTGAATATCACCGACGCCAGCATGAGCCAGACCACGACCAGGGGCAGGTCTTCCCCAGCCACATTTACGGAATAGAAGATAAAGCTGGAAACCGCGTCGGTTACCGGTCCGATGGTGTTGTTGATGGCGGCCTCGATCCCGTTTCCGTCCGATTCGGCACCGAGTGCAACGCTAGAGGCCAAAAACGCCGTAAGGCCGGCCCATGGCGCGAGCACCGGAGCCCTTGCCCTGGGTGCCGCGCTGGAGTATGTGAGACCCTTAGCGCGGCGTCGCAGAGTCGCAGTGCTTGGCGTCGTAAATCCCGGCACGTGTATCCCCTACATGGCGTTTGGAGTCAGCATAGGGAGCGGGGCGTTCGCGTCAACATCGGGCAGCGACACCCGCCGGCCCCAGTTTGTTTCGTATTCAGAGCAGGATCATGTCAGAGAATAAATTATCCAATTCCGAAATTGTCGCCGCCTACCGGGAAATGACGCCCAAGTCGGCCGTACTCGCCGAGAGTGCGGGTGTGGTCTTTCCCAGCGGCATTACCCACGATGCCCGCTATACGGAGCCCTACGGCCCCTACATGGTGCGCGGCGCCGGATCGCGCAAATGGGACGTGGACGGCAACGAATACGTGGACTATTTCGGCGGCCACGGCGCGCTGCTTTTGGGCCAGAACAATCCAAAGGTCATTGCCGCAACCGAAGCGGCGCTCCAGGACGGCACCCATTTTGGCGCCAATCATCCCCTGGAGGTCCGTTGGGGCGAACTGGTGATCGACCTGCTGCCCTCTGCCGAGCGCGTACGTTTTACATCCTCGGGCACCGAATCCACCCACCTGGCGCTGCGCATGGCGCGGGCTTTCACCGGCAAGAAGAAGCTGCTGCGCTTTCAGACCAACTTTCACGGCTGGCACGATCATATGACCTCCGGATATCTGTCCCACTGGGACGGCGCGCCGACAACCGGCGTCCTGCCCGGCGTGGCGGAACAGGTGACCCTGGTGCCCCCCGGCGATATAGACGCCGTGGCGGCGGTGCTCGAGAGCGACGGGGATGTGGCCGCGGTGTTCCTGGAGCCCACGGGCGCCAGCTTCGGCATGGTGCCGGTGTCCGGTGAATTCCTGGCCCAGCTCCGGGACCTGACCAAACAGCATGGCGTGCTCT
>CAYOOG010000007.1:18082-39752 GCA_964405515.1 uncultured Alphaproteobacteria bacterium
TGGTGTTTGACGAGGTCATCACGGGTTTTCGCGTTTCCAAGGGCGGGGCGCAGGGTCATTACGGCGTTACGCCTGATCTGACAACGCTCGGAAAAATTCTCGCCGGCGGCCTGCCCGGCGGCGCCGTTGCGGGGCGCAAGGATATCCTTGACCTGCTGGATATCGAAGAAACCAAAGCACGGCAGGTGGAGAAGATCGTCCATTTCGGCACCTTCAACGCAAACCCGGTGTGCGCCGCCGCGGGGATCAAGACGCTTGAGATCATTGCCGAGGGCGACGCTTGCGAGAAGGCCAACGCCGTTGGCGAGTCGCTCCGGGGAAAGCTGAACGAAATGTTCGAGGCGGAGGGCGTCAACTGGGCGGCCTACGGCACCTTCTCGGCGCTGCATTTCTTCACCAATCCCAAGGGCGAGGAAATCCAGCCGACCGACTTCAATCCTCTCGCCTATGATTTTCAAACCTTGAAGGCCAATCCGCCGGGGGTGGCGGAAAAACTTCGTCTGGCCCTGCTGGTGAACGGCGTGGATATGAACGCCTGGCCCGGCGGCATGACCTCGGCGGTGCATGACGACGAGGACCTTGCGCTGACGCTTGATGCTTTCGCCAAGTCTATCGCCATGATGAAGGCGGAGGGGGAAATCTAATCCGCGTCCTTGTCGCCCGGTTTTCTCAATTGTTTGGTCACGCCCCGCCGGCGCTTGTCTTCAAGGCGGCGCTTCTTTGAGCCCGCCGGTGTGCGGGTCTTGCGGCGGGGCCGGGGCGGTTCGGCCGCGCGCGCGATGAGTTTCACCAGGCGATCAAGGGCATCTTTGCGGTTTTGCTCTTGATTGCGGAAGCGGCGGGCCTCAATGACCAGTTCACCTTCAGCGTTGAGCCTTCGGCCGGCCACCGACTTGAGCCGTGCCCGCACCGCCTCCGGCAGTTCCCCGGTGTCGTATCGAAGCTGCACGGCGCTGGCGACCTTGTTCACGTTTTGCCCGCCGGGGCCCGAGGCGCGGATAAAGCGTTCCTGAATATTGGCCTCGTCGATGGCCAGGGTCTGGTTAATCTGAATCATGGTTTCAGGCCATTTCCAGGCACCATTAGCGCCGTCTAGAGTCCCCAGTCAATAGTCGGGTTTGGCCCTTGGTTAAGGTTGCCAAGTCAGTAACCTTACAAGGCTCGACCTCAACAGTAATTCTAAAGTCCAAAGATTCCAAGGACTTAGAGTGCCGACCGGTTAATAAACTGGGCGAGGTGAGTAAATTATTAACCAATAGCGAGGGGGATTGTTAACCATTATCTGGCACCTTCTATGACACCAGGGCGCGAAACCTGCGCCTGGGTGATGGAAAAAATTCCAACCGGGCTCGGATTGTCCGGGGAACTTCAGAAGAAGGAGAAAAGGTTTTGGGACTCTCTATTCACACAAATTCAAGTGCACAAATCGCGCTTGCCAGTCTCTCCAAGACCTCCGTGGATCTTAGCGTAGCAACTCAGCGGATATCGACCGGATACAAGGTCAATGGAGCAAAGGACGACGCGTCGACCTTTGCCATCGCTCAACGCATGCGTGCAGATGTCGCGGGGTTCAATTCAGTGAAAACAAGACTGGCTGACGGCGTTGCCGCTATCGATACGGCGATCTCGGCAACAGAAGCAATTTCCGACCTGCTCATCGAATTAAAAGGCAAATCGGTTTCCGCTAACCAAGCTGGCCTCAGCGCCGCTACCCATAGCGCGCTCAACAGTGATTATCAGGCTCTGATCGGCCAGATTGACAGTGTTGTCGCGTCGGCCAGCTTCAACGGCATTAATTTGGTTGATGCCGCGGCATCATCGTTCAAGGTTCTCGGTAACATATCAGGCGCGACGCTCGATTTCACACCGGGCAAGATGGACACGACGACCCTGGGCATCGCCGGCACCAGCCTCACCGATGCCACGAACGCGGCGGCTGCCGTTACTGCAGTTGACGCCGCTATCGACCTGACCAATTTAGAACTTGCCAATCAAGGTTCGTTCTCGAAGAAATTGACGATCCAAAACAACTTTGTCGACAAGCTTACGGGAGCTCTCGAATCGGGCATCGGTAATCTTGTGGACGCTGACCTTGCGGTCGAAAGTGCCAGGCTGCAGTCCCTGCAGATCCGGCAGCAGCTAGGCGTTCAGGCCCTCTCAATTGCCAACGCTGGGCCGCAGTCCATCTTAGGCTTGTTTTAGTACGTTTAAGCCTGGGATTGGAATTTCGGGCGGTGCGGCTTAGGCCGTGCCGCCCTTTTTTTTCGCGGTCGGCTAATCCTACGGTTCCACCCCGGTTCTGAAAATGTTGTCCCTGCGGTCGGGTGAGGGCAAGATGGGGTAGTGATTGGATTGGAATCTCATGAGGGGGAAGCCGTGGCGGAAATACTACCGCAGCAGAAGTTGTTGCTCGAGTTACTGGCCATGTCCGGCGATATCGCCGTGCCCGATTCCCCGGAAGAAACTATAATCTGGCGAACCTTGCGCGAGTGTGAAGAGGCCAAGTGGATTCGAATCCGCTTTGTTAGCCCTGGCATGAATGCCGTCAGCATCACTCAGCTGGGCCGGAAACGGGCAAGCTAGATTCTACAAGTTAGATTCTAGATGATCCGCATCCTCATAGCCTTGGCGACCGCTTATGCGGCCGTTGTTGGTTTTGCCTACTTCTTCCAGCGCAGCCTGCTTTATTTTCCAGACGCCTCGCCACCATCTCCGGGTGCCAGCGGCGTATCGGACATGGAAGAAATCGTGCTCGCCACGTCGGACGGCCTGCAACTCAATGCCTTGTACGGTCGGGCAAAGGGCGCTCTACCGACCATCGTTCTTTTTCATGGCAACGCCGGTCATTTGGGCCACCGAGGCTTCAAAGCCCGCGTCTTTTTGGACCATGGCTATGGCGTTTTGCTGGCCGCCTATAGGGGGTACGGTGGCAATCCGGGGCGACCCAACGAGCATGGCCTTTATGCCGATGGCGCGGCGGCGCTGGCCTACTTGCGTGATGTCGCCCACGTACCACTTGAAAGAATTGTGCTCTACGGCGAATCTCTGGGCACGGGCGTAGCCGTGGAGTTGGCCGCCGGGCAGAAATTTGCCGCCGTAATTTTAGAGGCGCCTTTTACGTCCATGACCGATCTCGGCGCCCACCATTATCCCTATCTGCCGGTGCGCTGGCTGATGTGGGACCGTTTTGATTCCGCCGGGAAGATCGAGCGCGTCACAGGACCGGTGCTGATGTTCCGGGGAGGCCGGGACCAGGTAGTGCCGTCGAAATTCGGGGCGCGCCTTCATGCCGTGGCGCCCGAGGGCAAGACTCTGGAATTGTTGGAGGACGCCGGTCACAACGACCTCTGGGAAAACGGGGCCGCCCATCTGGTATTGAGTTTCCTCAATAACCAGATGGGAGCGCCGGTATTGCAGGCTCCGTGAAAAATCTTCCTAGTCGTCAGATGTTAAGGCACTAACTTTTCTCGTACCGAGTTCGGTAAGTGCCAGTGCAAGGTTGTGATTGACTGCGGTCGAGTCCGGTCGCAGCGACAAGGCGCGGCGGTAATCTTTCACGGCTTCCTCAAGTGTGCCGATGGCGAAATGGATGTTGGCCCGGCCGTTATAAGCCCGCCAGTTCTTGCCGTCGGCCTCGACCGCCTTGTGGCAATAGTCGAGCGCCTTGCCGAATTTGCTTTGCGTGTAATAACCGACACAAAGATTGTTCATGGCGGCTGAGCGGTTGCGGGCCGACAAGACCTGGCCCATGGCTTGGCGTGTAAGCCGCATGCCTTGGGCGATGTTACCTCGATCCATGGCGTCGGCGCCGGCGGACAACAAGTGGCTCGGGCTGAGAACCGTGGGGTCGGCGGCAGCGGCACTACCGGTGCCCAGTGCCAGTCCCGCGGTCAGGGCCGCCGCAACGGCCAGGCCCCTGATAACTGCCGGGCTGATGATCCGGCCGTAATTGGCGGTGGTGTTCATGAGTCTCCTCCTTGGCAGATGTGTTGTTGACAGGAAGATATATAGGGCATACGTTTATGAATGAGAATTAGCAGATGTTCTATAATATCTATTCATAAATGAATAGCTAGGCGGTTGCCATGCTGGACTGGACATCACTTAACGATTTTCTCGCGGTTGCGGAGACTGGAAGCCTATCCGCCGGCGCGCGCCGCCTTCGGATCAGTCAACCGACCATGGGCCGCCGTATTGCGGCACTTGAAGCGCATCTGAATTCGAGGCTTTTCGACCGGACACCCGCGGGCTTCGCGCTAACGGGGCTGGGTGAGAGCATTTTGGAAAATACCCGGAGCATGGAGCAGGAAGCCCTGGCGGTGGAGCGTATTGCCACCGGAGCCGAGCGGACGCTTGAAGGCATCGTGCGGCTTTCCATCCATGAGGACCTGGGCACCCGCTGGCTTACACCCAATCTTCCCGAATTCCATGAAAAGTATCCCGGCATACAGCTGGAGGTTCACATGGACATTACAACGGTGAATCTTGTGCGCCGGGAAGCCGACATCGCGCTGCGCCTTATCCGCGAGAGCCACCGGCCCGAACAGGCGGATCTGGTGGCGCGCCTCATCGGCAGGCACGCCTACGCGCTTTACGCATCAAAGGACTACGCGGCGCGGCGCGGACTTCCGAAGTCGCCGGAGGACTTTAAAGGTCACGAGGCGGTAAGCTTCGATACCTATCAGATTCACTCAACTTCCGGTGAATGGTTGGGGCGGATTTTCGGCGAGGCGCGGGTGGTCTACCGCTCCAACAGCTTGGTTGCCCAGTTGGAAGCGACGCGGGCGGGGCTCGGCATTGGGGCGCTGTCGTGCATGGTTGCCTGCCATTATCCCGATCTTGTCCGTGTCTTTCCGGACCGTAGCCACATGGAAATAAACATGTGGCTATTGACCCATTCGGATCAGCGCCGCAGCGCCCGTATCCGCGCCGTTCTTGACTTCATGGCGGATATTGCAAAACGTGACCAGGAATTGCTTCTGGGTTGGGAGAAGGGCGCCGAAGGCGACGCCTGTTCTGGACAAGAGCCGCACCCTGACATATGACTTGCCGCGCCCAAGTGCGCCAACACTGTTGAATGAGTACCGGGAGTGGTCTGTTCCATGTCATTTCTATCGCCCGTGCGATCGAGCTTCTTTTTCGGCCCCTTGCTGACCCTGTTGTTGGTCGCCCTCTCCGGTGATATTGCCGGTGCGGAGCAGGCGCAGGATGACAAGGCAATGGCCGCTGATTCCAGCTCCGATACGATTGTTGATGTCGTGGTCGTCACCGGTACGGGGCGTAAGCAAAGGCTTCTTGATCAGGCCGGAAATACCGGTCGGGTGGGAAGCGGCGATATTGAACTTGTTCGCCAGGATCATATCAGCGAGGCCATCAACCGGGTCTCCGGCGTCATGGTGCAGCGGGGCAACGGCCACGAACATCTGACCTCCATCCGATCGCCAGTCCTGACCGGCGGTGCCGGCGCCGGGTCGTTTCTTTACATGGAAGATGGTGTGCCATTGCGAGCCGCCGGTTTTGCCAACGTCAACGGGCTCTTTGGCGTCAACGCGGAACAGGCGGGCGCTATCGAAATCGTGCGCGGCCCGGGCAGCGCGCTGTACGGCTCCAACGCCGTGCATGGCCTGATAAACGTTTTGACGCGGGCACCGTCCGAGACGCCTGAGCATCTCTTGGATTTTTCCGCTGGGCCCCATGGCCTCTGGCGCCTGAAGTCCGGCATCAGCGATACCGTTGGCGCACACGGCTACCGAATAAGCGTGAGCGTGCAGCGTGACGGCGGCTGGCGGGATGATTCCGGCGTTAACCAGCAGAAGGCGACGTTGAGGCACGATTACACGGGTGCCCGGTCCAGTCTCAAGACTGTTCTGTCGGTGCAGAATTTGGATCAGGAAACGGCGGGTTTCGTCACCGGGCTGAATGCCCACAAGGACAAGGACTTGCGCCGTCGCAACCTCAATCCCGAAGCTTTCCGCGACGCAAAATCTCTACGCCTGTCCGTGCGTTGGGATCGGGAGTTGGGCGGCAACAGGCAATTGAGCCTGACCCCCTACGCCCGCTACCAAGACATGGAATTCCTCATGCACTTTCTGCCCAGCAAGGCGCTTGAAGAAAATCGCCATAAGAGTATTGGCCTCTTGGCGGCGCTCTATCAGGATTTTCCCTCCGGGCACCAAATAGTGCTCGGCGCCGACCTGGAATTGACGGATGGATTCCTCAAGGAAAATCAGTCCATACCAACGGTGTTCAGCTATACCCAGGGCACGCACTATGACTATGACGTGGCCGCCTTGGTGGCCGCGCCCTATGTTCATAGCGAATGGCAGGTGGCGCCGAATCTTAGGCTAACGGTGGGCGTCCGGCTCGAGCACGTTTCCTACGACTACGATAACAAGACCGACGACGGCATCGTCGGCCGATTCAAACGCATGACCGACCGGGACGACAGCTACACCAACGCCACGCCCAAGCTGGGTCTGGTCTACAGCCTGTCGGAGGGCGCCCGCGCCTACGTAAATCTAGCCCGTGCCGCCCGTGCCCCGCAAACCACCGACGTCTACCGGCTGCAACGCTTTCAGGAAGTGGGTGATGTCAAATCTGAACGTCTCGACAGTGCCGAAGTGGGCCTGAGGGGCGTGATCGAAATCGGCGCCGGGCCGCTCACCTACGATATCGCGGCTTACCTTATGGCCAAGAAGAACTTCTTTTTCCGCGACGTAGATGGTTTCAACGTCGCCAATGGGCGCACCCACCACGCCGGAGTGGAGTTGGATCTCTACCTTCCGCTGTCGTGGGGTTTCGACCTGTCAGCAAACGGTGCCTATGCCCGGCACGTTTACGATTTTACGAATGATGTCTCGTCCACATCAAACTCCACCGAAGCCATCACCGACGGTGACGACGTGGACACGGCTCCGCGCCTAGTCAGCAATATCCGGCTAGGTTGGCAGCGGGAAGGCGTGGCCCGCGCCGAATTGGAGTGGCTGCACGTCAGCGGTTACTACACTGACGCTGCCAACCTGCACCGCTATGGAGGACACGATTTGCTGAATCTTCGCGCCGAATACGAGCTGACGGCGCGAATTTCCCTCCATGCCCGCGTCACTAATCTGCTGGATCGGGCTTATGCCGAGCGCGCCGATTATTTCTTTGGTACGCACCGCTATTTCCCTGGCGAAGGCCGCGCCCTTCACCTCGGGGCAAGCGTTATTTTCTAGAAAGCCATTGGAGATGCGCGGAACGGACGTGCATCATGCCGGCGACGTCAGTCGAAAGTCTTGTCCGGGCCGGCCGTGGCGGCGGACTTGATTTCGCCCACCAGCCTCTTGATGTCGGAAAGGGCCGCCGGGTCAATAGATTGCCCATTCGACAATTGACTTGCGCCGATGATCTCAAGATCTTGGGCGGCCGCGCCCAAGGTTTCGTACCCGAAAGATGCCGACGAACCGGCCATGGTATGCGCTAACCTGTGAAGGGAAGACAATGCCTCGCGGCGGTCGTCCGCCGGCAAATCCGCCAAAAGCGCCTCTAGACATTGATCCAATTGATTCAAGGTTATTTGCAGGCGGCTCGTGAATGTCGCCTGCAATTCCTGCATTCGCTGTTGCATCTTTGTCCTGGCATCAATCATTGCGCTGTTCCCAAATCGCTCGGACCTGCGAAGCTAAGTTTATGGGGTCGAAGGGCTTGGCAATAACTCCAATGGCGCCCATCTCCTTATAGCTCTGGACCTCTGAGTCCATCACCTTGGCGGTCATGAAGATCACGGGAGTCTCCACTGTCTCTGGAATTTTCCGAAGGGCGGAAAGTGTGCTGGGGCCGTCGAGCCCGGGCATCATCACATCCAAAAGGATCAAATCGGGTTCAAATTCGAGTACTTCGCGCAGGGCCTGCTGGCCTGAATCGCAGGTCTTTACCGTGAGTTTGCCCACGGATTCCAGCGCCACTTTGACCACGGCCTGAATGTCCAGCTGGTCTTCGATGCAGAGAATTTTTTCCAACTTACTTGCTGTCATGATTGTGCAATTTCTTGTGCGGCGGTTATCGTTTGGCCCTTCACTGATTCTGCCCTGATTGCCTGACGTTCCCGGCTGTCTTCCCCGGACCACCGCGGCAGGTCGAAGAAGAAGGTTGTACCCTTGCCGACTCTGGTCTCGAAAGCAATGCTACCGCCTAGCCGCTCTATGATGGCCTTTGAGATGCTAAGTCCCAGTCCCGTGCCGCTTTCCTGGCGGCTGTCAGATGAATCCGCTTGGGTAAACCTCTCGAATAACTTGTCGTGGAATTCCCGTGGAATACCCGGTCCATTGTCGGCGACCGCGACCCGGATGTTGTCGTCGCGCAGGTTCACATAAATCTTGACCGTATCCTTTGGCGGCGAAAACTTGGCCGCGTTCGACAATAAATTAGCCATGACCTGATTGAGGCGCAATGCGTCGCCGGTTACAAAGGCTTCAGATGGGGGTTCCGCGAATTCAAACTCGACGCTGTATTTTTCACCATAGGTCTTGTTGGCCTTGATCGCCTCTGGGATCAGATCGGCCATGTCCAACTTATCGCTGCGGAACTCCATGCCGCCGGATTCGATTTTTTCGATATCGAGAATGTCGTTTACAAGCTCGACCAGACGTTCGCTGTTTCTTTCCGCAATATCCAGCATGTCACGGGCCTGTTCAGGGAATTCACCCAGCGCGCCGCCAAGCGCCAAACCCAGCGCACCGCGGATTGATGTCAGTGGTGTGCGAAGTTCATGGCTCATGGTGGACATGAACTCGTCTTTGAGCTTCTCCACGGCCTTGCGGTCCGATATGTCCCGCGTGATGCCCACGAACATCCTCTGATCCCCAAGCCGCAACTCGTTCACCGCCAGATCCAGAGGGAAGATCTCGCCATTGCGCCGCTTGCCCTCGACCTCCCGCTGGCGCCCGATAATATTGGCGACTCCGGTGTCCAGGTAATTGTGCAGGTAGCCATCATGGGCGCTGTGATAGGGCTCCGGCATCAAGATGCGCACGTTGTGGCCGACAAGCTCTCCTTCCGCATATCCGAAAACCCGTTCCGACGCCTTGTTCGCGGACTGTATGATGCCTGTCTCGTCGATGGTAATGATGCCGTCCAACACGTTGTCGAGCACGGCCTGTATCCGCTCTTCGCTGGCGCGCAGCTTGTTTTCCGTGCGCACCCGGCTGGTTATGTCCCCGCCGACAGCTTGCACTTCGATAAGATTCCCGTCCGCGTCAAAGAATCCACGCGAGCGCCAGAGGAACCAGCGAACCGTTCCCGCGGGCCACTCCGCCCTTCGCTCGGTTTCAACGACGGGGTGTTCGGGTGATAAAGAAGCGAGCGCCGCTTGAACAGCTTTCCACTCCTTGCCCCGCAAGAGGCCTCCAATGTTCAAGCCCACGCACTCCTCGGGCTTTCTGTTGAATTCCGCAGCGAGAGCGAGGTTCGTGTAAATCACGGTACCGTCCGGGCGGAAGCGGGCAATCAGGTCGATTTGGTCGTTGGAGACGGCCTCCAGAAGGCGCTTACTGTGTTCAATGATTTCGTCGTTCAGGCGGCGCTCCGTGATGTCCTCTGCAACCCAAATAGAACCCTTATCGTGGTCATTGGGGTCGAGCACCCGGCCCACGATGCGGCCCCAGAAGGTCGATCCGTCTCTGTGCTGGAGCTGTGCTTCCAACTCAAAAGGCTCGCCCCGGTCAAAAGCCCCGATCGTTTCCTCTCCGACACGATCAAAATCTCTTTGGTCGGCATAAATGTCGCCGGGCGACATTTCGTGCAGGCTATCCGGCGTCCAGCCGAATAGAGTCTCAAAGGCCCGGTTTGTGCGCACCGCCGTGCGGTCTTTCACAAAAGCTATACCAAGCGGCGTGCTGTTCAGGAGCAGTTCCTGTTCGGCCGTAAGGGCTTTGATTTCGGCTTCCGCCCGTGACCGTTCGGCCACTTCTCTGGCTAACGCCTGATTGCTTTCCTCAAGGGCGTCGGCCCGGTCTTCCGCCATGTGAAAGGTCAGATGCATATTGGCCAAAAGCCCACCTAGAACGCACAAATAGCTGACCTTTTTCAGCATGTGAGCGGCATCAAATTGCAGGTCGAATAGCTGGCCCGAGAACGACATGAACACGGTTTGGCCCATCACGCTAACGATCAAGGCGAGGACCAGCCAGCGCTCGAACGGATCGCGCCGCCAGTCTCCCTTTCGCCAGTATCCCACTAGGGCGATAAGGAACAATAGCGCGGGAACAAACTCCTCCGGCCGGTGGAAGACCAGTTCCGGGTAATAGGCGCGCGGCAAAGGCACAAAGGCGAAAAATAGAAAACTGACCGTTGTCAGGGCCGCCGTTGCCAGATAGATCGCGCCATCCGGAATTCGGCTGTGCTCCGACAGGGCGGAATCCCGCCGCCACGCCAACCAGCTAAGGCAAAGTAGAGCCGACAGGAAAACGCGGGAGGCGATCCAACTCCAGGGAATAAGCGATGACAATTCCGAGGGCAGGAGATGGGCGAATTGTTCTGATGTTACGACGGCGTGGTACCCATCCAGGAAGGCCGTCCCCAGAAAGCCGGTGCCAATCAATAGAAACTTGGAATCAGGTTTGGTGTAATGGCGCACCAGGGCCATGGCGCCGACGGTCAGCGCCAGAAGCGTCGCCAGTGATTTCATTACGGTGTGAAGGTATACGCTGCCCAGCCATGGGGCGTCGCGCAAAAGGAGGCCACCCAACACTGCCGTCAGGCCGGTGGCCCAGTAAATCGCCGGCCACTTCTTCGCTATCGTGGCATTTTCATTATCGTTCGACATTGCGCACCTTTAGGTGACGTGCACACCGCTGGCCGTGTCAAATTAGAGTGTCTTCCCGCCACATCTTGCCATTGGATCAGGGCTCGAGCCGGCTGCCGCAGACGAACTGGCGCAACAGGTCGACCCAGTTTGCCGGCCTTCCGCCGAATATTGGTGTTACCAGGGGATCTCCCTTGTCCTCGCCATTCGACTGTCCGGTTGTGGCGCTCTCGCGCCCGTTCTTTGATGCCTGCCGCGCTTTGCCGCCCGCCGTTCCCCGGTCGGTTAAGTTAGTTGGATCGTCCATACAAATTGCCTTGCCCATTGAATATTTCCCTTCCAGGTCCCTTCCTCTCTGTCACAATTCTTGTCTGGACCAATCGCACGGCGGAAACCGAGTGCAATAGCGGCGAGGCTTGGTCAGTGACCCGCCGAGGCGGCGGCGCTCGGTCCAATCGGTGCCGGGTAGAACTCCCCGGTCTGCGCCCGTGAAAACACCGCGATGCCTTGGACTTAGACACTAAGTATTTGGGCGTGTTGGAGTAACTGGGGAGTTCCTGGGTAGGAACTAGGGATTTCCCTGGGTTTTGCCGACTTTCAGGGTCAATTTTACCAACTCGGCTACGGACTTGGCCTGCATCTTCACCATCAGGTTGGATCGGTGGAATTCAATAGTCTTCTCGCTCAATTTCAGATTGTAAGCGATGCGCTTGTTCGGTTCACCGGCCACGACCTGCTCGAGGACTTCCTTCTCCCGCGGAGTCAGGCGGGACATATTCCGGCCGAGGACCGCCCGTTCCGCTTGGCTGTTGCGGTCGGCAAGGCTGGACTCCACGGCGCGCTGGATGCATTCCAGCATCTTCTGGTCGTTAATGGGTTTTTGGATGAAATCAAAGGCACCGTCCTTCATGGCGCTGATGGCCATGTCCACGTCGGCGTGGCCGGTCATGATGATCACAGGGAGCAGGATTTCTTCCGCCTTCAACGCCTTTTGAAGATCGAGCCCACTCATGCCCGGCATGCGTACATCCACGACGACACATCCCGGCTGGTCGGCCTTGGGGTCTTCCAGGTAGGCCGCCGCCGACAAATAGGTCTCGGTCGCCAGCCCAACGGAATCCAGCAATGCCGAGAGGTAATCGAGCATGTTCTGATCATCGTCAACGACACGGACGATCGGTGCAGTCTCCGCCATTTCCTCTCCCCTATTGCATCTTTGACAATATGCCACGGGTTACGGTTGGCGGTACAGCGGCATTCGGCAGATGCCCGGCAATGATATCGATGATACAAGGGTTTTCGGGTGACTTCGGCATGGTCGCGACCGTGACTGAAAGACTGGAACGGTGAATACATGGCTAAGGACAGATCGGGCGGGAGGCAGTTCCCAGGCGGCGGTTCGGCGGCCACTACGCCGGCGGCAAAGTCCCAGGCTGACCGGCAAGAGCGTCTGGCGGCGTCGCTCAGGACCAATCTGGGCCGCCGCAAGGACCAGGCCCGGGCACGCGGCGAAAAAGCACCACCTTCGGGCGACGATAAGGACTAGGCCCGGCGCGATAGATCGCCGCGACCTTGAGACCCGGCCCGCCATGGATTAAAAGAGAGCGCCCGATGCCCCGCCCAGCCACGGGGACTTTCTCTAGAGGAGCAAAATAGATGGCCGTGATGCCCGATACCTGGATCCGCCGCATGGCCACCGAGCACGGCATGATCGACCCCTTCGTTGAGAACCTGCAAAGAGACGAAGTCGTTTCATACGGCCTCTCGTCCTACGGCTACGACGCGCGGGTTTCCAGTGAATTCAAGATTTTCACGAATGTGGATTCGGCGGTCGTGGATCCCAAGGCCTTTTCCGATCAAAGTTTCGTGGACCGCACCAATGATTCCTGCGTCATTCCACCCAATTCCTTTGCCCTGGCCCGTACCGTCGAATATTTCCGCATACCCCGTGACGTTCTGGTCATCTGCCTCGGCAAGTCCACCTACGCCCGCTGCGGCATCATCGTCAACGTGACCCCTCTTGAGCCGGAGTGGGAGGGCCATGTGACGCTGGAATTTTCCAACACAACGCCGCTGCCGGCGCGGGTCTACGCCAACGAAGGCGCGGCGCAATTTATCTTTCTGAAGGGCGACGAGGTGTGCGAGACCTCCTATGCCGACCGCAAGGGCAAGTATCAGGGTCAGCAGGGCGTGACGCTGCCCAAACTCTAGACTGCTTGAGCCATGGATAGCATCGTCATTGAAGGGGGTGTGCCCCTGGAGGGCACGATCCAGATCAGCGGCGCCAAGAACGCGGCCCTGCCGCTCATGGTGGCGAGCCTCTTGTCCGCCAAGCCCTTGACTCTGGCCAACGTGCCGCGCCTTGCGGATATCCGCACCATGGGCAAACTGCTCGGGCACTTGGGGGTCGAGGCCGAAGACAATGGCCAGGCCGGCACCCTTACCCTCAACGGCGGCGAAATCAGCGGGACCACGGCGCCCTACGACCTGGTGCGGCAGATGCGGGCCTCGGCTCTGGTCCTTGGGCCCCTGGTGGCGCGCTTCGGCGAGGCCAGGGTGTCCCTGCCTGGGGGCTGCGCCATTGGCACCCGGCTCGTGGATCTGCACCTGATGGGGCTGGAGGCCCTCGGCGCCAAGGTCAATCTCGACGATGGCTACATTCAAGCCTCGGCCGCCGGCGGGCTCAAGGGTGGCACCATCCGCTTTCCAATGGTTTCTGTGGGGGCGACGGAGAACCTCTTGATGGCGGCCAGTCTGGCAAAGGGCGAGACGGTGCTGGAAAACGCCGCCAGAGAGCCTGAGGTGGCGGAGCTCGCCCATTGCCTGGTGGCCATGGGCGCGTGCATCGAGGGCATCGGTGAGGCCCGCGTGGTCATCAAAGGCGTCGACGAACTCCACGGCGCCGACTACAGCATCATCCCCGACCGTATCGAGACCGGCTCTTACGCCGTCGCCGCCGCCGTCACAGGGGGCGATCTGCGCCTCCGGGGCGGCTGCCTCGAAATCATGGGTGCCGTGGCGGATGTATTAGCGCGGGCGGGCACGGAGATCATTGAGACGGATGAAGGCATTCAGGTGCGGCGCGGCGGCCACGGTCTCAAGGCCGTCGACCTGACAACGGAGCCCTATCCCGGCTTTCCCACCGACATGCAGGCGCAGATGATGGTGCTGGCCTCGGTGGCCGAGGGCACTTCCCACATCACCGAGGCGATTTTCGAGAACCGCTTCATGCATGTGCCGGAACTGGCCCGCATGGGCGCCAGCATCAGCGTTCACGGCGGCGAGGCGGTAATTACCGGCGGAGGCCGACTGTTGGGCGCCCCGGTCATGGCCACGGATTTACGCGCCTCCATGTCCCTGGTATTGGCCGGGCTGGTGGCCGAGGGCGAGACCGTGATCAGCCGGGTCTATCACCTGGACCGGGGCTACGAACGGCTCGAGGAAAAACTCGGTAATTGCGGTGCCAGGATCCGCCGGGTAGGGGCGTGAGACCATGACCGACCTGCCCAGAGTCCTTTTTATTCAGTCAGAATCAATTTGATGGGTGCAAATCGGTTTTTCGGGAAGGCGCGGCGCGAAGCGCGATATGGTATATCGGGCGAGTGCCGTAACGTACCAGAGGGGCCGAGTTGCCCCACCGAAGGCCGGGTTACTTGGCACCGTGGCTTTGTTGCGTTCCTTAGCCGATGTCCCGCATCGCCTGGCGAAACGCGCCTTGCCACGGCGCAAATTAACTCCGGTCAAATGGTTCTGACTGAATGAAAAAGACTCTTAGAATGCGCGCCGAGGATGCCGACGATATGGCGGTTATTGCCGCGCTCATCCAGGACGCCCTGGTGCCCTTTGACCAGATGGCTTTCACGCCCAAGACCCGGCGCTTCGCCCTGGTCATGAGCCGCTTTATGTGGGAAACGGCGGGCGGAGGCGGCGATTCAGACCGCAAGAGCCCCTATTCGCGGGTCATGACGGGGCTGCACTTCGATCAGGTACTCACTGTTCATGCGCGCAACCTGCCGGAGCCGGGCAGTGCCGGATACCTTGATCTGCTGACCATAGAAGTCGAGCCGGGCGAAGAGACGGAAGCGGTCATAACCCTGGTATTCGCCGGGGATGCCGCGGTACGCCTTGAAGTGGAGTGTATTGAGGGGCATCTGAGCGACATCGGCGAGCCCCAGGAGACCGATCGAAAACCCCATCATTCGCTGGAATCTACCGCCGAGACCGATTAGAAGTTGCTCCGCCGATTGTCGGGAGAAAGTAGCGCCATGGTCGAGGCGAAAAAAGATAGTCAACAGGTTGTGTTCGCCGTGCCTGCCGGGCGCATATTGGGCGAACTGACGCCGCTGTTGCGCCGGGCCGGGATCGAGCCCGAGGCGGAATTCGACGACCCGGCCTCAAGGCGCCTGCAATTCGGCACAAATCAGGAGGGCGTCAGCATCATCCGCGTGCGCGCTTTTGACGTTGCCACCTTCGTCGCCTTTGGCGGCGCCCAGATGGGCGTGGCGGGGGGAGACGTGCTCATGGAATTCGACTACGCCGAACTGTTCGCTCCCGTTGATTTGAACATCGGCCATTGCCGCATTTCCGTGGCCGAGCCCGAAGACATGGCGAGTAGCGACGACCCGGCGCGCTGGAGCCACGTGCGTGTCGCCACCAAGTATCCGAACATCGCGGAAAAGCACTTTGCCGCGCGCGGCGTGCAGGCGGAATGCGTCAAGCTGAACGGTGCCATCGAACTGGCCCCCAAGCTCGGTCTGTGCAGCCGCATTGTTGATCTGGTGAGTACGGGAAGCACCTTGCGGGCGAACGGTCTGGTCGAGGTCGAACGCATCGCCGAGGTGTCGTCGCGGCTCATCGTCAACCGCACGGCACTGAAGACACGGCCCGACAGCGTCGGCGCCTGGGTCGAGCGTTTCCGCAAGATCGCGCAGGAAAGCGCGGGGGAGGCCGCAGATGGCGGCTAGGCTTCATATTGCCGCGCAGGATTTTGAGGCCGCCTTTGCCAAACTGCTTGCGGATCGCGCCGAGACCCAAGACGTGGACAAGGACGTCGGGTTGATCATTGCCGAAGTGCGGGCACGGGGTGATGGCGCGCTGGCGGAGTTTACCGCGCGCTTCGACGGCCACGAGGTTTCGCCGGAAAATCTCCGCGTGTCGCAAGCCGAAATCGCCGCCGCCGAGGAGGAATGCGAGCCAGAGGCGCTCGCCGCGCTAAACGCCGCCGCCACGCGCATCGAGGCTTTTCACGCGCGGCAAGTGCCCGTGGACGAACGCTACACGGACGATGCCGGCGTGGAGCTGGGCAGCCGCTGGACGCCCATTGCCGCTGTTGGCATCTACGTGCCCGGCGGCAAGGCGGCCTATCCGTCGTCCGTTCTGATGAATGCGCTGCCAGCTCGGGTTGCCGGGGTGGGGCGCACGGTCATGTGCGTACCGGCCCCCAAGGGCGACTTAAACCCGCTGGTGCTCGCCGCCGCGAAGGCTTCGGGCGTGCACGAGATTTACCGCGTCGGCGGGGCCCAGGCCGTGGCGGCGCTGGCCTATGGGACCGAGACCATCGCGCCGGTGGACAAGATCGTCGGGCCCGGCAACGCCTATGTGGCGGCGGCCAAACGCCAGGTCTTCGGCCGCGTGGGCATAGACAGCATTGCCGGACCGTCCGAAGTTCTGGTGCTGGCGGACGACGAGAACGATCCGGCCTGGATCGCCGCTGACCTGCTGGCCCAGGCGGAGCACGACGAAGCGGCGCAAGCCATCCTTATGACCGATGACGAGGCTTTCGCCGATGCCGTCCTGGCGGCTGTGGAAGCCCATCTGGCCACGCTGCCGCGCGCCGACATCGCCGCCGCCAGTTGGGCTCGCCACGGCGCGGTTGTGATTTTGCAGAAGTTGAATCAGGCCGTGGCGCTTATCGACCGCGTGGCGCCGGAGCACTTGGAACTAGCGGTGGCTGAACCGGAAGCCTATGCCGCCCAAGTGCACAATGCCGGGGCCATCTTCCTTGGCCGTCATACGCCGGAAGCCGTGGGGGATTACGTCGCCGGGCCGAACCATGTGCTGCCTACGGCGGGCGCGGCGCGCTATGCCTCGGGTCTGTCGGTGCTGGATTTCGTCAAGCGTACGTCCTTGGTGCGCTGCGACGCCGACAGTTTGTCTGCCATCGGTCCGGATGGGGCGACGCTTGCGGCGGCCGAGGGCTTGGATGCCCACGCTCTGTCCATTAACACTCGTCTGAACCGCCGGGACGGCGGCTAATCGGGGCCGCGGCCATGCCCGACCAGCGCCTGATCGACGTGGTGCTCGACGAGCGGACCATCGTTCGCCGCAGCGCCAATATCGAGCACGAACGCAAGGTCGCGGTCTTCGACCTGCTTGAGGAAAATCATTTCGCGCCCGAGGGTGACCTCAAGGTGGCAAGCAAAGGCCCCTATATTCTGCACCTGAGCATAGAAGAAGACCGGCTGGTCTTTGATATTCACGACGAGGCTGACGCCACCCTCACGACCTTCAGTCTGCCGACCAACGCCTTTCGCAAACTGATCCGTGAATACTTCACCGTCTGCGAAAGCTATTTTGAGGCCATCAAGACCGCCAGTCCCTCGCGCATTGAGGCCATCGACATGGGCCGCCGTGGTCTGCACGACGACGGCTCGGTGTTGCTGCGCGAACGCCTTGCCGGCAAGGTCGACGTGGATTTCGATACGGCGCGGCGCCTGTTCACCCTGGTCTGCGTTCTTCATATCCGGGGTTGAGCAGGGCGTTATCCAGCATGGGCGAACTCCCGGGCAGCGTGCTTTTTTGTTGCAACATGAATTCCGTGCGCTCGCCCATGGCGGAGGCCATCACCAAGCATCTTCTGGGTCATGTGGTCTACGTGGATTCGGCGGGCGTGCGCAGTGGCGAGATCAACGGTTTTGCCATTGCCGCGCTCGACGAACTGGGCATCGACATCACCCGGCACAATGCCAAGACCTTCGATGATCTGGACGGCGCCTCGTTTGATTTGATCGTCTCGCTGACGCCGGAGGCCCATCACCGGGCGCTCGAGTTCACGCGGCATGGGGCGACGCGCGCCGAATACTGGCCGACCCACGACCCGACGCTCAGCCGCGGAAGCCGCGAGACGGTCTTGCAGGCATTCCGGGACGTGCGTGATGAGTTGATGACCCGCATCAAAGCCCGCTTCGAGACCGTCCCCGCGCCCAAGGTGTGAGGGGGGCAAGCTCCTTCGTTATCGCCGATCCAGCGCCCGGCCAATGCCTGCTGCAATAATCGGGATCATCAAATAAGCGAGACCTATATCGGCGAAATAATCGCCAGGCGCCATTTTCATTTGCTCGGTAAAGAAAAAGAACGGCACATCGAATAATACTGCAAGCACCATCCAGATCGTCCCTGTGCGCAGGCCCTGCAGCATGTCAATGCCGTCAATCTGTTTGAAATACCGGAAGGACAGAAAGGTGGCGGCGAGGGCCAGGGATACCGACATAATTGTATCAAAAAGTGCAGTTTCCGGCGGGATGAAGGCAAAAACAGCCATGCTGATCACGAACGGCACGAGCCATATCAAAAAGCCGTAGAGCACCAATTTGGCGTGTGATTTCATTGTCTTCTCCCTAAACGCTCAAATATCGGGAATGTGCATGATGTCAGAAAAACACATCTTATCTTACATCAAGGCCATATTTCCCGGTTGCCGTTCTTCGGGGCAGCCCACTGAGCGCGCGCGGCGGCGACCGAGCTCGGGCGTTTTTGCCAAACGAAGCCAATATCAACGGAAATTGCCCGAAAAAGACCGCAAAGGCTTGATTTTCAGGGCTGCAACGCGCATTAAGTGACCGCCAAAGCCAGTCAAGGGACCAAATGGCCAAAGAAGAACTCTTAGAGATGCCCGGCACAGTCATGGAACTGCTGCCTAATGCCATGTTTCGGGTGAAGCTCGAAAACGATCACGAAGTGCTGGCTCATACGGCGGGCAAGATGCGCAAACATCGCATCCGCGTTCTCGCCGGGGACAAGGTCCTGGTCGAAATGACGCCCTACGACCTGACCAAGGGCAGAATAACCTTCCGTTTCAAGTAATCGGCCCGGCCGGAGCGCCACAGCCTTGAGCACGGCCCGACCGCATCTCATATTGGCCTCGGCCTCGAGCCGCCGGCTCGACCTGCTGGCCGCCGCTGGGATCGTGCCCGACCGTGTGGAGGCTTCGGATGTGGATGAAACACCCCTGGCCCGGGAGCGCCCGGGTGAAATGGCGCGCCGCCTTGCCGTGGCCAAGGTGCAGGCGCTCGCCTTGAAGGTTGCGAATAGCACAAGCGCCGACGAGGAAATCCAGATCATACTCGGCGCTGATACCGTGGTCGCCTGCGGCCGCCGCATCCTGCCCAAGCCCGCCGACGATTCCGCGGCCCGGGCATCACTCTCGCTGCTCTCCGGGCGGCGGCACCGGGTCTATACCGGCATCGCCACCGCGGACAGGACCGGCCGCTGCCGCGACAAGCTGGTTTCCACCGTGGTCGCCTTCAAGCGGTTGACGGGTGACGAGATCGAGGCCTACGTGGCGGGTCAGGAATGGCGGGGCAAGGCGGGCGGCTATGCCATCCAGGGCCGGGCCGCGGCCTTCGTGCGTTTCATCAACGGTTCTTACACTAATGTGGTGGGTCTGCCCTTGTATGAGACCCTGGGTCTTTTGCAGCGATCCGGTTATCCTCCCGGATATACTGTGGATGGGGGATAGCCAGCCGTGAGCGTCAAGGAACAAATTCTCATCAACGTGGGCGTTAGCGAGACGCGCATTGCCATAGTGCAAGACGGCCGCTTGGCGCAGATCATCGTCGAGCAGCCGGAGCAGCACCTGTTGGGCAGCATCTACCTGGGCCGGGTCGAGCGCGTTGTGCCGGGTGTCCAGGCCGCGTTCGTCGACATCGGCGAGCCGCGCGACGGATTTCTGGCGGCGCGGGAAGCGCGGGCTCTGGCAAAGGGCGGCGATGACAGCGGCGCGCCCGACATATCCGGTCTGGTACACGAGGGCGAGTCCGTGCTGGTGCAGGTCACCAAGGAGCCCATGGCTGAAAAGGGCGCGCGCCGGACTGCCGGTCTCAGCCTGCCCGGGCGCAATCTGGTTTACGTTCCCGGGCGCGAGGGCGATGTCTATTCCCGCCGCCTTGAAGACGAGGCGAAGGAACGTCTGGAAGCGGTCATGGCGGAACTACGCAAGGACGGCGGCGTCTCGGGCGACGGCGGCTTCATATTGCGGACGGCGGCGGCGGAGGCCGGCGGGGAAGACCTCACCCGTGACGCCGAGTACCTCAATACCCTGTGGCGTCAGGTGGCGGAGGAGGCCGAGAACGCCGAGGCGCCGGCGCGACTGTATCAAGACCTGGACCCGGTAAGCCGGGCGCTGCGCGACCATATGACGCCGCGGGTCGAGGAAGTGTTGATCGACGATGCGGACGCCTTTAACGCGGCCCGCGAATTTGCCGCCCGGGCGTTGCCAAGCTTGGCCGAGCGTGTCACGCATTACGCTGGCCCCGGTCTGTTATTTGACAAGTTCGAGGTCGAGGCGGAAATCGCCGAGGCCATGGAGAGCCGCGTGGAACTAACCTCCGGTGGTTCCATCGCCATCGAGGACACCGAGGCCCTGACCGCCATCGACGTGAACTCCGGGCGCTTTGTCGACCGTGACAGTCTGGAAGAGACCGGCTACCGCACCAACATGGCGGCGGCGGCGGAAATACCCCGGCAGTTAAGGCTGCGCGGCATCGGTGGTGTGATTGTCGTTGATTTTGTGCACATGGCTGAAGAAGACCACGTAACCGACGTGCTCAGAGTGTTGGGTGGGGGGCTCGATCTCGATCCCGCGCCGACCCATATGACCGGCATGTCGGAATTGGGCCTGGTGGAGATGACCCGCAAACGCACTGCGGACTCGCTGGCCAAGCGCCTGACGAGGGCCTGTCGGGTTTGTGACGGCCTTGGCCGGACACGCACGACTTCGGCTATTGCCGATGAAGCACTGCGCGGGGCCGAGCGCGAAGCCCTGGCCAAGGTGGCGGGCACGGTTGTAATCAGGGCGGCGGAGGAAATCATCGACTGGCTGGAGGGGCGCGGCCTGAAGGCGCTTGAGGCCCTGGAGGCCCGCCTGTCCCGTGAAATTGAGTTGGAAGTGGGTGAGCATTTTTCCCGTGCCCGGGTCGAAATCAGCGTTGAATAGGCCGGAAGGACTCCAGACATGGCGCAAAACGGCAAAGTCAATGGAGCATCGTCTGGTGATCTGGGTGCGGCGGCGCATCGCAAGTGTCCCGCCTGTGGTAAACCGACACAAGAAAAGGTCCGGCCCTTTTGCTCACTTCGTTGCGCCAACCTTGACCTGGGAAACTGGCTTGATGAGCGCTACGTGCTGCCCGGCGACGACAGTGGCGAGGATATTGACGATGCCGGAGGCGGCGAAGATATGGAGGGCGGAGAGGAAGGCGGCGGGGAATAGCAGGTCGGGCTTCTCGTAGCGGTCACGAACCGGGCCGGACCCGGCCCCCCGGGAGCGCGCCCGCGCCGTCTGGACAGCCCCCTGGATATTGCCTATAACCGCGCGGTTCGGCGGGGCGGGACATGGATGACCATGCTTTGCCCCGCGCCTGTGCCCAGGTAGCTCAGTTGGTAGAGCAGTGGACTGAAAATCCGCGTGTCGGTGGTTCAATTCCGCCCCTGGGCACCATTCCCTAACCGTTGATACTCAACGAAGAAAGCGTTCTTCTGCGCTGGCTATTTTCGCTGGCCGCGTGAGAACGTGTGTAGTTCCTGTGTAACCGTGTCATTGGATTTGTTCTCGTCTGGTTCGGACATTGTTCCCCCCAGGACGCTGATCGCGGCGTCAATATGGGGTGCGTG
>CAYOOG010000008.1:0-2074 GCA_964405515.1 uncultured Alphaproteobacteria bacterium
AGAATGCGCCAAATCCTCTCTTTCGTCCCGGACCACTTTTAAGGGTGCAGGTCAGATTGTTAGATAGGCGTCCTCGCCAACTCTATCCCACGTATCAGTGTCAATGGGGGAATGCTGTGAGGGGTCCTGAACCCAGTCCTCTTCCTTCCAGCCGAAGAGTGTTTCGTTGAACTTGTTTGCGCGCACTATGCGCCGGTCCTTGGTGAAGACAATTCCAATATCAGCGTTATCCATGATGACGTTAATGTCTGTTGTCGTCTTGGTAAGGGCCGCCTCGGCTTCTTTGCGCTCGGTAATATCCTGCAGCAAAATGATAATGCCAACGGGGCTTCCGTCCGCGCCTCTCAGCGAGGAGGCATTAACGTCACACCAAATCATTTTGCCGTTCTTGGTGAGATAGCGCCGTTCCAACGCATAATTGGATTTCTCCCCGCGTGCCACGGTTTCTATGGCGTCTATCGCCGAATCATGATCAAGCGGATGAACAAGAGTCCTGGGGTCGATTTCCTTTAGTTCCTCGGCGGAATAGCCAGTAATATCGGACAGGGCCTGATTAGTGCGAAGATAGCCAAGGGTTGAACGGTCAATTATCGCCATGCCGACGCTGGAGTGCTCGAAGGCGCCGCGAAACCGTTCCTCGCTTTCCTGCAAAGCTTTCTCCATCCGGCGGCGTTCGGTGATGTCTTCGCTGAGCCACACGTTGCCCTTGGAGGGGTCGTCGGGGTCGATAGCCTTTGCAATTTTCCTGCAAAGAAATGTCGTTCCATCTTGTCTTCGAAACTCACTTTCTGATTCGTAGACGCCACCAGCCGCCAAGATGGGATAGGCCGTTCGTACGAGTTCCTCGTGGGATTCCGGGGTAACGTGCCAATTCTTCGAGTCATGCCCTATAAAATCCTCAGCCGGCCCGCCGAATAATTCCTCGAATTTGCGGTTGACCCGCACCGCCTTGCGGTCCTTGACCAGGGCGATGCCAATGTCGGCGCTGTCCAGAACGCTGTCGAGCTCCATGGTGCGGCTTTGGAGGAGCTGTTCAAGCTCTGCCTTGTAATGGTCCGTTTCGGTCTCGGCGTTCTTGCGGCGGGTAATGTCCTCGGTGATCCAGATAACGCCTTTCGAGATATCCGTCGGGTCAACGGCCCGCCCGACCACTCGGCACCACAAGCGCGTACCGTCCTTGTGCTGGACCAGAACTTCCTTGTCGTATGCCTCGCCGTGCTCCACTAACGGATGCGCTTCATCTTCAAATCGTTCGAATGCCTCGCGGTCGGGAAAGAATCGTTCAGAATCGCCGCCCAGAGTTTCCTCGCTGGCCCAGCCGACAATCATCCCAAAGTATTTGTTCGCGTGGACGATCTTGCGGTTCTTGGTCAGCGCAATACCGATTTGGGCGTCGTCCATTATCCCATCGCGTTCCTTTGTCAGCCGATTACTCTTTGATTGTTGCGATTTTGCTACCAATACCAAGATCGCGCCGACCCAAATGGCAAACAGAGCAAGTTGCCGGTTGGTCAGCACGACCCAGGGAATGCCGCCTTCGGGCGAAAAGAAGAATCCGGCAGCGGTCAACAGGGAGCATGTGATGGCGATGGCGATGACCGGCCAACGGCCGCCGAGCCACCAGCCTAATAAGACGACCGCTACATAGGGCACGCCGCCGGCGACGCCCAGCGGAAGCAAGAGGTCGAGGGCAAATATCGCGGAGGCCAACAGCGCGATTGCAGCAATGAGTATCGGTTTTCGTGGCATGGGCTTCGATGTCGGTTCTTGAAAAGTCGAGGCGGCAAACGTGAAGTATGTCACATCGGTATGAAAACTCTCGAAATGAATGGGCTCGACGGCGCTAGAGAATCGGAAGACCACAAGCAGCCTTGTGGAGCGGCGGACAAGAACAACATAGCGGAGAAGATAAGATGAAAAACACAACGAAAACTAGTGAAGGCGTTGGCTTTAAAAACGGCACTTGGGTCTCTTTTGGGGGTGCTCAAGGCAAGATCATAATTGGTCCAAGGTAAGCCGCCCGGTTGCAGGAAGTGTTTCCGGCACTTTGCGCCTCAGAGGCCAGAATCTGCAA
>CAYOOG010000008.1:2084-25807 GCA_964405515.1 uncultured Alphaproteobacteria bacterium
CATCAATTCGCCATATCCGATTTCCCCATTGAGAGGAATTAGGCGGCAGAGGGCATTAGATTTAGGGTTGGTCGAACTTTATGCAGCGTTCGCGCTGGTGTTCGACGCGGGTTTCATTAACCGGGCCTAGGCCCGGCGAGCCGGAGCAGCATAAGAGAATCCCTCTGTCTCCGGCGGTTTGGCCATGACCCTCCCCTCGGGTCATGGCCATTCTCTTATGTGTAATGAAACGGGCCGTGAACGCGGCCTAAGAAGTAGCCAAATCCTGAACCGCTTTGGCGGTTGCTTGAAACGTGCCCGTATACAATTCAATACAGGCTTCTTCAGGTGCGACAGCTGTGAAATCGGACTGAAATACGAGAACACAGGCCTCCGCCCCGTCCGGCGTAAGAATGACTTGCCCGATGTAATTGCTCCAGGGCATGCCCGGATTGTCGGCCAAGCTGTACTTGTAGGCGCGTCCCTCATCATTCTCTTCGAGAGTTTCGACAATTGTGGCGCCGTTGGGCATAGTGATAACCCTTGTGGCACCGATGCCATCGCCCTCGAAAACCATTTTGCCCACGGACTGCTCCGCAATTCCCGCGATTCCCTGCCAACTCACCAGGGGCCAGACTTTTTCTGCCGGGGCTTCGATACGTTGTTCTACTTTTGCCGTTGTCATTTTTAACCTCAATCTTGGGAATAAGGACCCGTAGGGTCAGGTGGAAAGTGTTTTCTTGATGGCCGCTATCGGTGCTTGGAAGACACCTTGCCACATCTCGACACAATTTTCCTCTGTTTCGCCGAATGGTGTGAATTCAGCTTGAAACGTCAACATGCATGCCTCGTCGCCGTCGGGTGTCACGCTGACTTTGGAATAGTAGTCGCGGAAAGGCGTTGGGCCGTATTCGTCCACAGTGTAGGTATAATCACAGCCTTCATTAAGTTCGACGAGCCGTTCGACCAGTTTATCTCCCTCGTCGGTGACGATCGTTCTGGTTGCTCCAACCTGTTCGCCGTCGTAGTCAATGGGTCCGGCAAAGTCTTTAACCAGGTCGCCGAAAGCCCGCCAATTGACCAGTGCCCACACTTTGTCGGCCGACGCTTCAATTCTTTCTTCAACTTTCGCATTTGCCATGTCTTCCCCTGGTTCAGACTCCCACTGCGCCGCCTCACTCGTGGGGACGGATACTGTCATATATGCCAATGAATGGATAGGCGGTTAGCGGCCTGTGGACGATGTACTAAGCGGGCTTGGCTCCCGCGAATTTGGCGTCGACGGCGCCCCAGCCAGCGATATCCAGAACGTCGTTGATTTCCTCATGGGTCATGGCGCCTTCGGGAACATCGATCTCGCCATCCCGGATGGCCGCCAGACCATCACGAATGGCCGTGGCGATGCGGAACAAGAGTGTTGCCGGATAGATCACCATTTCGTACCCCTCATTGTAATACTCCTGGGGCGAAAGGCGGGGTACAGGCATCACTTCAACAATGCAGGCGAGCAGTGGACCCTTGAGACTGTCGCGCACATGGCGGGTCTGCTCCACCGTAAGGGCGGCAGCGATGAATACCGCATCGACGCCGATCTCTTCATAGCGTTGCCCGCGCCGGATGGCTTCATCCAAACCCAACGCCATGGTGGAATCAGTGCGCCCGATTATGAACGTATCGTCGCTCTCGCGTGCCGTCAGCGCGGCCTCCAGGTGCTCGCCCATCTGCTCAAGAGAAATGATGTCAGGAGCGCCGCCCCCGGCCAGATTGGGCGCGCCATGATCCTCAAGGGCGAGCCCGCCGATTCCCATGGCTTCCAGTGTTTCCACCGTGCGCGTGATGTTCTTGACGTCGCCGTAGCCGTCCTCGCCGTCCAGAAAAACCGGTAGGCTGGAGGCCGCCATGATGTCGCGCAAACCCACCGTGACGTCACCGAAACTTTTGAGACCGATATCAGGCACAGCATGCCTCATGGCGCCTAACGTAGACCCGCCCACGGATAAGGCGGGAAAGCCGGCGTGTTCGGCCATGCGCGCCGAGAGGGCGTCGTGGACCGTGGGCAGCACCAGGGGCCTTTGTTCGGCCAGGAGCTGCTTAATGGATTTTCGCGACATTTGTGACCTCGATTTCCCTATGACCGCTGATTGACGAAAATCGGCGACGACCAAGCCCGCTCCTCCACGGGCGACAGGCAGGCGTCCCTGCGGCTGGTACGGTAATCGCCCCGACAAACGTTTACTCTAGTGCAATTGCCTTCGTCATCGTACTCGCAACGCAGGCTACCACCATTTGCCGCCGGGGTCGGCTCCTGAATGGCACGCACGTAGTAAAGGGAGTCACAGCCCTTGAATTGGGTCAGAGATGAAAATGACCGCTGGGCGAGCTTTAGAGTCGGACTTAGGCGCATATTCCAAGAATATTGCTCTGGCCTCGGGGGTGGCCTGCAACGTACAATTGACCGTTGGGGATGGACGGTGCCAGAGGACTCAAGCGACGAGTGGGTTCTGGATACGCCAATGCGTATCGATTCCATGGATGAAGGCACCGGCGAATAAGACGACTGAAGTCTCTGCTCGCCGGTTTGATTTAATTTTTTTTGCTCGTTTAGGTACAGCCGCGGGCTGCGACAGGAGGGTGTTGCGTTGGACGTCAGTGTAAATTCGCCGGAAGAAAAACTAGGCATGCCGCCAGCGGAAGTGCTGGTGGAGAAGAGGGAGGATGGCAGCCTGATTCTGACCTCACCCATCGCCTTAGGTGACTACGACACCCAGGTCGGCGATATGTTGCGACGCTGGGCGGCCAAGACGCCGGATCAGATTTTGTTCGCGGAACGGGATGGCGAAGGCGAGTGGCGCCGCGTGACCTATGGCGAGGTCAGGGAGGCGGCCGATTCAATCGCCCAGGCCATGATTGATCGGGGGATGGGTCCGGATCGCCCGTTGATGATTCTCTCTCCCAACAGCATCGAACACGGCATGCTTACCTTAGGCGCCATGCAGGCCGGCGTACCCGTGGTCCCGGTGTCCGTGGCCTATTCGCTGATGAGCGAGGACTTTGGCAAGCTGAAACACGTCTTCGGCCTTGTCGAGCCCGGCATGATCTTTGTACAGAACGGCGAGATGTTTTCTAAAGCTCTCGGGGCCTTGGATCTCTCGGGCGTTGAGGTCGTCGTCAATGCGGCCCCGCCGGCGGGAATCGATACAACGTTCTTTGGTGAGTTGCTTGAGGTAACGCCCGGCCCGGCTGTAGAAGAAGCCTATGCCGCCGTGGGCCCCGACAGTGTCGCTAAATACCTGTTCACGTCAGGCTCGACGGGCATGCCGAAGGGTGTCATCAATACTCAGCGCATGCTTTGCTCGAACCGCAAGTCAGTGGAGTTGGTCTGGCCGTTCTTGATGAAACGGCCATCGGTTATGGTGGATTGGCTGCCCTGGAATCATACTTTTGGCGGCAATGCCAATTTTAATTCGACCCTTTATACCGGCGGCGCCATCTATATTGACGGTGGCAAGCCCGCCCCCGGTTTGATCGAGCAGACCGTTCAGAACCTGCGCGAAATAGCGCCCACTGCCTATTACAATGTGCCCGCCGGATTCAACATGCTGCTGCCGTTCCTGGAGCAGGACGATGAGTTGGCGCAAAATTTCTTCAGCGAGTTGGATGTCATATTTTACGCGGCGGCGGCCATGCCCCAGGAAATGTTCGATCGCGTGGTTGCCTTGTCGACAAGAGTGAGGGGTACGCCGGTGGCAATGACCACGGGGTGGGGCTCAACAGAAACCGCGCCGGTTGCCAGCATGAACTACTATCCCCTCGATCGATCCAACAACATTGGCCTGCCACTGCCGGGAATCGCCATCAAACTGGCGCCAACGGGGGACAAGATGGAGCTTCGGGTTAAGGGGCCAAACATCACGCCCGGATACTTGAAACAGCCTGACTTGGCGGCGGAAATGCTGGATGAGGAGGGCTTTTATTTCATGGGCGATGCCGGGAAATTGCAGGATCCGAATAATCCCGAAAAAGGTCTAGTTTTCGATGGCCGCGTTGCCGAAGATTTTAAGCTCCAAACAGGTACATGGGTGTCGGCGGGAATGTTGCGCGTGGCTGCATTGGGCTCTGCCGCGCCTCTATTAAGGGATGCCGTGGTAGCCGGGCAGGACAAGGAGTGGGTGGGTCTGTTGGCCTGGGTCAATGTGGATGCCTGCCGCGAACTTTGCAGTGACCCGGCGGCGGCCGAGATGCCGGAAGAGGAACTCTATAAGACACCTGATGTGGTGAACGCGCTGCGGGAGAAGTTCGCTGTCTATAATAAGAACAGCACCGGCTCTTCGACGCGTATCAAGCGATTGATGCTGTTGACCGAGCCCGCATCCATCGATGCCAACGAAATCACCGACAAAGGATACGTCAATCAGAATGCGGTCCTCTCGAACCGGGCGGACTTGGTGGCGCGCCTGTACGCGGACGAGCCCGGCGACGACGTTATCGTGGTCTGACCGATTACCAATAGAACATCAGCAATTGAAAAGCGTCATCCAATGAGAATAGCGCTGCTGTAGTAATGGCGGTCAAGATCGTGTTGCCGACGGGCGCGCGCCCGAAACGCCCTATATAGGCCGCGACAAAAATCGGTCCGAAAATGACCATCGCCATGAGAACCAGATTTTGCCCGAGTAATGAGGAGATATGCATGGGAGCACTCCTTATACGAACGATTGGTCCGGGGTCGAAGTGCCTCCCACCGTTGACCCAGTGAGGATTGAACCATGCATGATTCGGCGCTGGAAGGACCCTGATTTCGCTGATCTGATGCCTCAAGTTGCTGATTTAAGTCCTTATTATGTAATGAGAAATTGCGATTCTGCATAGCCGTCGACAGTCCGCGGGACAGGGGGCTATCATTAGCGGGAAATTCCACGCAGTTTTGCAAATTACAGCGAGGACATTCCCATGGCATTCAAACCCGATCAGGCGCATGTCGCGAAATTTGCGGCAACGGCACTTATCAGCTCGGTAATTTTCATTTTCGGAATTTACGCGTGGGCGCCTTTTGATGTTCCCTCCATGCCGACAGTCGGCGAACGAGTCGTCTTCGCGCTTCAGTGCGATGTCTTCGCCTTCGCCCTTCTGGTGGTGATGATGATCGCCTTGTCCAATCAACGGTTCCTGAACGACGAAATTGATGGAACGCGGGCGCCGGAATTTCGGCCGCTGATCGTCAATATTCGCGTGGCGCAAAATACCTTTGAACAGTGCGTGATTCTATTGGTCGGCCACGTGGTTCTGGCGACGCTGATCACCGAGGATCAGATGCGTATCATCCCAATTCTGGTGGCGTGGTTCCTTATTGCGCGCATTGCGTTTTGGGCCGGTTATCAGAAAAGTTACATGCACCGGGCCTTCGGCATGGCGGGGACGCACTTTCCCGTATATTTGCTTGTGTTTTATGTTACCTACCGCGTCGCGGCGTCTGCTTTTTGATCGTTTGCGGTCGGTGTGCTGCTATCGCGGGCAGGGAAAGGACTTGGAAAGCGCGGCCGCAACCAGATTATAGGGCGAGCCATGTTCCACGTCGGCCGATTGGCTGACGTATTCGCTGACAACAAAATTCATGTCGGACGGGCTAATTTCGTCGGGGAGACAGGCGCGGTAACCGGCGACGGCGGCGCCGCTCCGCAAACCTTCGCCTATGCTGGCGACGTAATCGTCGCACAGTCCCCAGCGAATAAATTCCAACCACTTTTCGGCATCGTAATCACCGACGCAGTAGTCTTTCGCGGTGTTGGTCTCGGGGCTGTCAGTGGCGGCTGTCACCGGCGTCAACCAGCAGCAAATGGCAATAATCGCCACAAAGAGAACACTCAATCGCATACTATGGACTCGCTCGCTTGACGCGGTGGGTTGGCGCGCGACCATAATGTGGACCGTGGGAGCGGCCTTGACCAGCGAAAATGGCCCATTTCCCGCGTTATTGAGCTGTGCGCCATGGCAATACCCAGCCGAAGACCGCCGCTTCCAGCCGGTTGGGCGTGGCCCAGGGTCCGATTGTCGTACGCTCTCGGAAGGAGGCGAGTAAATGACTGAATTTTCAACGCTTTATGTAACAGCGGTTGATGCAGATGAGGCCGCGACTTTGGGCCGGGACTTGTTGGAACGGCGTCTCGTGGCATGCGTGAATATCTTTCCCCAGGTGCGCTCGCTTTACCGATGGAAGGGCGAAATCTGCGACGAGCCGGAGACCGTGCTGATCTGCAAGACCCGTGCTGATTTAGCCGAAAAGGCTATGGAAAGGGTGCGCAAGATTCACAGCTACGACTGTCCATGCGTTGTCGCCCTGCCCTTGGCGGCAGGTAATCCTGATTATCTGGAATGGATCGCCGCGGAAACCGCGGCTGATTAGTTCGCCTGGGCTTTGGCGAGGTCGGCCTCACTCATGCGAGCGGCGACGGCATCACGGGAGATGGCGGCTTGGGCCACATTCTGTATGGCGGCCAAATTGAATAAACGGTATGCCTCGACATAATCAAGCGGCACGCCAACGCCCCTTTCATACATAGCGCCCAAATTATATTGAGCCTGTGCGATTCCCTGTTCGGCGGCGCGGCGATACCATTTTGCGGCCTCGGTATAGTCCTGCGGGACGCCCGTGCCGTCGAAAAACGTGACTCCCAGGATGAACTGGGCATAACCCAAATCTTGTTCTGCTGCCAAGAGCCACCATTTAATGGCCTCGGCTGGGTCACGTTCAACACCGTCGCCATTGAAATAAAGCCCACCAAGAAAGAACTGCGCTTCCGCATCGCCATTTTTTGCGGGGATTATGAGTTCGTGTAGCGCAATGTCGTAGTCACGGGTCTCTATGGCGCCGATACCGCTCTCCGGATCGGCCTGTGCGGCACCGGGAATTCCACAAGACATGGCTGTGGCAAGGACGATTGCCGGAACAATTTTCTTCATATTCCTGACCCCCAACCTCTATTGATCTCTCTCATCTCAGCTCACGTGGGCTCGGGCGAAGTCAACGGCATGCCGGATAGATCGGCGGATGACGCTGCCATCCGAGCCAAACAGCATATGGTCGGCACCGGGCACTGTGAACAACTCGTGCTCAACATTTGCCCGCGCCAATTGATCAGCCATCATCTTTGATTGAGCGTAGGGCACATCAGTGTCCGCCGTGCCATGTATGAAGATTGTCGGCGGGTAATCCTCATCCACATTTCGGATTGGCGAGTAGGGTGTGAACCACGCATCTTCGGTCCTGGGGTTGTGGCCCGTCACTTCATCAAGCCACCGCCCTTGCTGACGGCAATAATGATAAAAGACCACCCGCTTTTCCCAACTTGCATTTGTCAGCAGAGTGCTACCGACGCCCGCCATGGCCTGCTCTCTGGAAATCGGTTCGAACTTCTTATTATGAAAGGCGCTGGGCACCGCGTACCAGTCTCCGGTTATCTCGCCATAACCCCAAAACGAGAGCAACGCCCGTGGGCGGGGCCGCAAGCGGAACCCCATGGTCTGCGTAAGATAACCACCTGCGGAATCACCGGCCACGACGACCCGCTCGGGATCAATGTTGAAGAGCCGCGGCCCTTCGGTCAGGAGCCAAGCGTAGGCATCTTCCACGTCGTTGACGATGCCCGGCATCTTGGTTTCCGGTGCCAGCCGATAGTCGATCGAGACGACCGTGAAACCGGCATCGTTAAGCAGGGCGCGAAACATCGGCTGGATAAAGTGCCGGCTGCCAAAAATGAGCGCCCCGCCGTGAATATTCATCACCACGGGATGGGGTCCGGGACCAGACGCGACGTGAACATCCGCCCCAATCTCGAGCCCATCTACCGTTTTGTAGGTATATTCCTGACCGGTTATCACGGGAATTTGAGCCCATGCGCTTCCCGCAGTGGCCGCCATAAGACCGGCGCTTCCCAGAAGTTTTAAGCAGTTCCGCCTTGAAGGGAGGGGAATCAGGCCGTTTCGACAGTGGAGACCGGTTCTGGGCAGGTTATTCATGGCCAGACAGTCTATCACGGCGGGCCTCAAGTCCAAGCAATGGCTGGCTAAAAGCCTTCCCCACCCAGGAATTACAGGTACAATGGGGCCAGAGGGAAATTATGGCGCAACCGGATTACAGCGAGATCAAAAAGGAACTAGAGGCCAGGCTGGTCCTGCTCAAGGAGCGGCTCGGGGGCATCAGCGATGATCTGCGCGAACCTGGCAGCAAGGATTTCGAGGAACGGGCGACGGAAACCGAGGGTGACGAGGTTCTAGAGAGCCTTGGAAACGCCGGTTTGGCCGAAATAGGCCATATTCAAGCCGCCTTGTCCCGCATGGAAAATGGCACCTACGGCATTTGCGGGGAATGTGGTGCTGATATCTTGGAAGAACGGTTGAAAGCCGTGCCCTACGCGGCGAAATGCATTGATTGCGCGGGTAATTAGCCCCGCCGCCTATCCTAGGCGGATTATTCGCCTCCCTCTAGACCAACAGATTGCCAGCCGCGCTCCAAGAGCTTGGAGACGTCTTCTTCGTGGGAGACCTTGTCCATGCGTTCCGCCAGGGCACGCAAAGTACGTGCGAGGGGGCTTTCCGAGCCGTAAGCCCGCTCAGCCTCGTCGAGCCTCTTTTTCAGTTCTTGAAGTTCAGCGTCATCGGTCATAACCGCTATTTTACCGTATGGGCCGCCCATGAGTACCGGGGAAAATCACCCATATTCCCACAATACTTTTATGGTTAAGAGATTGGAAACCATATTGTGTTGTTATGGACCCACCACGAAAAGGCAAACCGTCGGCAACGGCGGGACGCAAAGTCACCGGTCCTGGCAATAGCCTGGATAGCGGAACTACCGAAAGGAACCAAGTCATGTCCCCACAGAATATTCCCGCCATCAGTCAGGGATTGGTTCCCCTGAGCCGTGAGCGATCCGCCGACCAGAATCCTCACAACGCATCCGATGACCAAGATGATGATGAAGTCCCACGCGAGGAGGCGAAAGCCGACCCCGGGCCGAAACTCGGCTTAGTCGTGGATAGATTGGTCTAGAGTCTTTCAAACTGTCCAAAAGGGGGAAGGACCGGGTGTAAAACCGGTCTAGCCCGGGCCGTGCGTCAGAGCGCTGGCCCGGGCGTTTATTTTTGCTCCATCGTCCATTCTTGGACGCGGCTCCAGCCCATATCGGGCCTCGCGGCGGTAGATCGCGCCGTTGTGGGAAAGATGACTTGAGAACAGTACGTATTCGTTGATCGCGAACATCTCTGTGCTGATAGCACCATTGGCCTCGATGAACTGGCCAAGGCGGGCGATCCTGGCACCCTTGAGGCGGGCCAGGGTGATGTGGGGGTGGTACTTGCGGGGGCTCGCATCCAGCCCACTTCGGAGCAGGGCGGTTTCCACCTTCATTTGCAGGTGCTCGATCGGTTCGGTCGGTTCGACGCCGGCCCACAGTAGGCGCGGCGCGCGTTTTGTGCCGAATACGCCAAGGCCGGAAATACGCATATCAAAGGCGGCGTCCGAAGTGCCGGCAAGGGCACTATCAATATCCTGAAGGCGTGCGCCGTCGACTTCTCCGATGAACCTGAGCGTGAGGTGCATCTGTTCCGCGCTGGTCCATCGGGCACCCGGTATTCCGTTTGCCAGACGCGCCAGCCGCGCCCGGATTTCGGGCGGCAATTCAATTCCAACGAATAGTCGCATGATGTGACCGGCCTTCGGGCCGGATAAGGATCGCCATAGCGCGGCCCAATGGGCCGGGCCGTTAAGAACTATTTCTTGCGGCTCTTGCGCTTATCGCGCTCCAGGCGCTCGAGACGTTCATCAACCAAACGCTTGGACTCCGCCAATTCCTCGGGCGTCAGGCTCTTTGCCACTTTGTCCCGGGTAATGGCGGCGCGCGGCGTCTCCGACGAGGCGGCCATGCTGAACCACATGTGCGATTGCAGATTGTCTTTTGTCACGCCTTTGCCGGTGGCGTACATGTACGCCAGATTGAACTGGGCGTTGCCGTGGCCTTGCTCGGCGGCCGCCCGGTACCAGCGCACGGCTTCCCGGTCGTTCTGCTCAACACCGTTGCCCTGGCGATACATGATGCCGATGTTGAACTGGGCAAATGGATCGCCATCCTCCGCCAGAGGCAGCCAAGCGGCCATTGCAGCCTCGTAGTCGCCCGCCTTGTTCGCAGCGACGCCTTCCTCGAATTGGGCCTCGATTTCTTTTTCCGAAGCGGCCCAAGCCACAGGTATCAAAAAGACCGCAAGCAATGCGGCCAAAATCAGATTTTTCATGGAACCCCGTCCTTTGCTGGTATGCCATGTTAGCACGGCTTTTCGGGGGTTTGAAAGGGTCCGCGCGGGTCTATTATTCGGTTGTTGGCGGGGGCCGTTGGCCGGGCCGATCAGGCCCTTCTTGCCCTTTTTCCACGCGAAACTCAAATCGGCGGGGAGCGTGCATGAAGAAACTGCGGCCCAATTTCCGGCCAATCAGGCGCTGGCGGTTCTCCGCCGGCATGCGGCTGGCGGCGGCGATCAAGGCGTCCTGAGCCATTTTCTGCATTTGCACTTGCTGTTGCCGCATTGCGGCGAAGGCGTCCGTTGCGGCCATCTGATCGAAGGTCTCGGCGCCGAGGATGCGAGCCAAATTCTGATGAGCGGTGCGCAAGGCTTGTTGACGGTCCATCAAGGATCGCCGCTGGCCTTGCATATTTTGCCGCAATTCCTTTTTCGCCTCGGGAGGCAGGTCCTCGGCAATCCGCTCGAGGGAGAATTGCCGGACATTTTCAGGGCCTACACCCGGCGGCGGGGAATGCCGCATCATGCGCCCGGCGAACACCCCGGCCATGAACAGATTGACCGCGAGGGAGAGAAACAGGATCACGGCGCCCGATGCCAGCATTCTACGGCTCACGTTCATGGCGCAAGCTCCAGGTCGTCTGGTGCCTCGCCTTGTTCTTCTCCGAAGACCAGATCGCTCAAATCCAGGGTCTCGGTCGAGGTCTCCGTCGCCTGACTTGCCGGTGTGATGTCGGTCCAGCCCACAAACATGCCGAGCAGGGCGGCGGCGGCAAGCCCCGCAAGTTGCGGCAGTAACAGTTTCATCATCCAGCGGTCGTCGCGGCTGTCTTCCGCGGTGGGGGGAGTTTGGGGCGTGCGCAAAGCCGTTGCGGCGATATTGTCGGCCAGGGACGGCCCGGCCTCGGCGGCCTCAAAGCTGTCCAGCAGACTATCGAGGGGCCTTGCCCGCTCAAGCATTTCCGCAGCCTTGGGCTCGCGATCCAGGATCGCCCGGGCGGCAAAACGCTCGGCCTCCGGCCAGCGGCGCAGGTCGGTGCCGTGGCGTTCCAAATGTTCCTTAAACTTCTTTAGTTTCATGGTCTTATTCCTACTCGAATAGTCCGTCTTCGAGAAGAGGTTCCAAACTCTTGCGCAGATTACGCCGGGCTCGCACCAGCAGCGATTCAATTGCCCCCGGCGATACCGACAGCACCCCAGCGGCCTCGGCCATGGTGAAATGCTCAAAGTGGCACATGACCAGGGCGGCGCGCTGCCGTTCGGGCAGACCAGCCACGGCCTCGGCGACCTGAGCCGAGACTTGGCTCTGATGCACCTCGGCGAAGGCGTCCGCCGATGGGTCCGCCGGTTCCTCGACCAGTTCCAGGGTAGTGCTGCGGGGCTTGCGCTTGAGGTCGAGGCAGAGGTTCATGACAACGCGGTAAAACCAGGTGGTAAAGCGCGCGCCGTTGTTTTCCTCCGGCGGACGCCATTTCGCCGCGTGGCGCCACAGCCGCAAGAACGCCTCCTGGGCGATTTCCTCGGCTTCGGCACGGTTGCCGACCACCCTTTGCGCCAGGCCCACGGTGCGGTTGAGGTGGCGGTCGATCATATGGGCGTAGGCCCTATGATCCCCTTGGCCGACGGCGACGATCAGATCCTCGTCGGCGGCCTCGGCACCCAGGGCGGCGGCCCGGGCGGCGCTTAAATCCTCTACCATGCCCTCATCATAACAGGGCTGGTCCGGTTTTCGCTTGGTTTGCGGCAATTTTCACCTTCCATGCCTATCAGAGCGTTATACGCGCGGAATCGCTGAATCCTGCGGCTCAGGCAACAAAAAAGGCCCCGGATGGGGCCTTTTGCTTGGCTGGGGAACCTGGATTCGAACCAGGGCTGCCCGGGTCAGAGCCGAGAGTTCTACCGCTAAACTATTCCCCATTCCGCCAAGCCTACTATCGGCCCTTACATAGGGAGCCACCGGCCAGTTTGTCAACTCATGTGGCGGCTTTCATATCAGAGTCCTTCCGACCCTAATTGAACCATTTGATCGAGTTTATTTCGCGCTCTCGCGCGGGGCCGAGAAACCGATTTGCGCCCATCACATTGATTCAATTAGGGTTGGAAAGACTCTAGGGTGTGCCGCCGCGATTCAGGGGAAAACAGGTGCCGGGCAAGAATGTTGAACGAGGGGCGGATGGAACGGTTTACGCCGCGCTCGATTTGGGCAGCAACAACTGCCGCCTGACCGTGGCCCGGGAGGGGGCGAAGGGGCCCGAAGTGATAACGACGTTCTCCCGCATTGTCCGCCTGGCGGAAGGCGTGGCAGAGACCGGCCGCCTCGACCAATCGGCCATGGCACGCACTGTCGAGGCCTTGAAAATCTGCGGATCCGCGCTGCGCCGCCATAAAGTTGGCCGATCCCGCGCCGTGGCCACGGCGGCCTGCCGCAGGGCGGCCAATGTGTCGGAATTCGTCGCCCTGGTGTTCGAGAACTCGGGCATACGGCTGGAAGTCATTTCGGAAGCGGAAGAAGCGCGCCTGGCCTTGCTTGGCGCCCAGCCGCTTCTGGATTCCGCGTTCGAATACGGCCTGCTGTGCGATATCGGTGGCGGCAGTACGGAGCTGATCTGGACCCGAAAGGGTGCCGCCGGTGGCTCACAGATGTTGGGCTGGACATCCTTTGCCCTGGGCGTGGTCACTCTGGCCGAGCGCCACGGCAGCGGGCCTCAAGGCCTCGTGTCGCCGGAGACCTTTGAAGCCATGATTGGCGAAGCCGAGCCGTTTTTGCGGAATTTCGAGGAAGTTCACGGGATTGCCGCCACTGTTCCCGGCGGCGACGCCATGTGGCTCGGGACTTCCGGTACCATGACGACGTTGGCGGGCGTGCACCTGGAACTGGCCAAATACGACCGCGCCAAGGTGGATGGACTTTGGCTCGGCGGCGACGATATAAGGTCGCTGGGGCAGCGCCTCGCGGTCATGAACACGACGGAGAGGGCCGAAATCCCCTGTATCGGGCAGGGGCGGGCCGATTTGGTGGTGGCCGGGTGCGCCGTCGTCGAGGCTATGTTGCGGGTTTGGCCTTTTGCCAGATTGCGGGTTGCCGACCGTGGCTTGCGAGAGGGCGTGCTGGAAGATTTGATGAAGAAGTGAGGTTGGGCGGTGCCGGGTAAATCAGGCGGTGGTTCAAAATCAGGTGGCGGCAAACGCGGAGCCCGCGCCCTGCACACCCGTGTGCGCACGGCCAAGGGCCGGCGGTTGTCATCGACCCGCTGGCTCGAGCGCCAACTGAACGACCCCTACGTGGCGGCGGCCCAGGAAGAAGGCTACCGCTCCCGCGCCGCCTACAAACTCAAGGAATTGAACGAGCGCTTTCGGCTTATCCCAAAGCAGGGCCGTATTGTCGACCTGGGCGCGGCGCCCGGCGGATGGACTCAGGTGGCGCTGGAGCAGGGCGCCAAGACGGTGGTCGCTATCGACTTGACGGAAGTTGCGCCGCTTAAGGGCGCCATCTGCCTACACCGTGATGTTTTCGACGAGGGCATTGAGGGTGACATTCAAGAAGCCCTGGGCGGTCCCGCCGATGTTGTGCTTTCCGACATGGCCGCGCCCTCCACCGGGCACAAGAAGACCGACCATTTGCGGGTCATGGGATTGTGCGAGGCGGCGCTCGATTTGGCGCTCTTGGTTCTGGCGCCGGGCGGGTCATTTGTCGCCAAAGTTTTGCGTGGCGGGGCCGAGGCCGACCTGCTGGCGACCCTCAAGAAGAACTTCGCCAGCGTGCGCCACGCCAAGCCCAAGGCCAGCCGCGCGGATTCCGCCGAAATATATGTTATCGCCATGGGTTTCAGGGGCAGCAATTGAAGCTACCAATCGCCCGCAAAGAGTGATATACCCCGCCAACTTTTTTCGGTCGTAGCGGGTAGCGCAACGGGTAGATATGGAAATTCGAGAAGCCCTGACCTTTGATGATGTTCTTCTTGTTCCACGTGCGTCTGACATTCTGCCTGCCAAAGTCGAAACCAATACCCGCCTCACCAAAACCATAGATATCGGTGTGCCGCTCATTTCGGCGGCCATGGACACGGTTACCACCAGCCGTATGGCGATTGCCCTCGCCCAGGCTGGCGGCATAGGCGTCGTTCACCGGAACATGGACCCCGAGGCGCAGGCCCTGGAGGTCCGGCAGGTCAAGAAGTTTGAATCCGGCATGGTCGTTGATCCGGTGACCATCACACCGGACAAGACGCTGGCCGACGCGCTGGATTTGATGGCTTCTCACCGGATTTCAGGTATTCCGGTGGTCGAGGAGCCGAGCGGCAAGTTGGTCGGTATCCTGACAAACCGCGACGTGCGTTTTGCCCGGCAAATGGATCAGCCGGTCAGCGAACTCATGACCCACGAAGATCTAATCACGGTGCGTGAGGCCGTCGAGAGCGAAGAGGCCAAGCGCCTGTTGCACCAGCACCGTATTGAAAAACTGCTGGTCGTGGACGATGAGTACCGTTGCATCGGACTGGTGACGGTCAAGGACATGGAAAAGTCCACTCTGCATCCATTTTCCACCAAAGACGAACTGGGCCGGCTTAGGGTGGCTGCCGCCACGACCGTTGGCGAGGATGGCCTCGACCGTACCAAGGCGCTGCTGGATGCCGAGGTTGACGTTGTGGTCGTGGATACGGCCCATGGGCATTCCGCCCGGGTATTGGCCGCCGTCAACGAGATCAAGAAATTCAGCAACAACGCCCAGGTTATGGCCGGCAATGTGGCCACGGCCGACGGCGCCCAGGCCCTGATTGACGCTGGGGCGGATGCCATAAAAGTCGGCATTGGGCCCGGTTCCATTTGCACGACCCGGATCGTCGCCGGTGTTGGCGTGCCGCAGTTGACGGCCATACGCGACGTGGTTGGGGTCTGCGAGGGGGCGGGCGTGCCGGTGATCGCCGACGGCGGTATCAAGTATTCCGGCGATTTGGCCAAGGCGATTGCCGCCGGGGCCGATTGCGCCATGATCGGCTCGCTGCTCGCCGGGACCGAGGAATCACCGGGCGAGGTGTTTCTCTTTCAGGGCCGGTCGTACAAGTCCTACCGGGGCATGGGCTCGGTGGCGGCCATGTCGGGGGGGTCCGCCGACCGCTATTTCCAGGAGGAAGTCAGCGACGAGTTGAAACTGGTGCCCGAAGGGATCGAAGGCCAAGTGCCGTACAAGGGACCGGTTAGCGCAGTCTTGCACCAGTTGATCGGGGGCCTGCGCGCGTCCATGGGATATACCGGTAATGCCAGCATCGCTGATTTTCACAAGACCGCCGAGTTCGTGCGAATTTCCGGCGCGGGATTGCGCGAAAGCCATGTGCACGACGTTGCCATCACCAGGGAATCCCCAAATTACCCGAGGGAATCTTAAAGTCCCTCGCAGCCAAGAGGCGTTGGCATGACTCCGGCTGCGCGGATTCAAGCCGCCATCGAGCTTCTCGATCTCATCGAGGCTGAAATGTCCAGCGCCGGGCAGCCGGCGGATCGTATCTTGCAAACCTATTTCCGCAACCGCCGCTACGCCGGGTCCAAGGACCGTGCGGCAGTCGGCGACATGGTCTACCGGGCCCTGCGAAACCGGGCCCCCCTGGTTTGGCACGGGGCAAGCGGTGGACGCGGTATAGTGTCCTGCCTTCTGGGCCTGCTGGAAGGGCAGGATCGGGGAGAGATCGAGGCCTTGTTCGACGGCAGCAAGTACGGCCCCGAGCCCCTTACTGACGGCGAGCTTGAGTGCCTCGGCGGGCGGCAGGAAGAGCTGCCGCAGTGGGTACGGCTCGGTTATCCGGAATGGCTGGAGCCTCAGTTGCAAGCCTGCTTTGGCGACGATCTGGCGGCGGCCATGGAAGGGCTGGCCAAGCGGGCGCCGCTGGATCTGCGGGTCAACACCTTGAAGTCGGGGCGGCAGGAGGCCATGGCCGCATTATCGGAGGCGGACATGGCGGCGGAAGACTGCCAATTGTCACCCGTGGGTCTTCGCTTGATAGAACGCCGATCGCTCGGCGCTCTTGACCTTCCCAAGCTTGGCCACATTGAAATTCAGGATGAGGGCAGTCAACTGGCGGCGTTGCTGGCGGGTGCGCGACCCGGCATGCAGGTTATCGATCTCTGCGCCGGGGCCGGGGGCAAGACCCTGGCCATGGCTGCAAACATGGATAACAAAGGCCAGATTTATGCCTTTGATACCGACCGCCACCGCCTGACCGCCATGCTGCCGCGACTTAAAAGGGCAGGGGCGAGAAACGTCCAGTTGCAGTCCCTTAGTGGCTGGCGTCCCCCGAAGGGCATGGCCGGGACGGCAAATCGTGTGCTTGTGGACGCGCCCTGTTCCGGTACCGGCACCTGGCGCCGCAGCCCCGACGCCAAGTGGCGGCTGACACCGGAGATTCTCGCCCGCCAGGTCGAGCGCCAAGGCCGCCTGCTGGACCAGGGCGCCGCCTGTGTCGCCCCGGGCGGCTGGCTGATCTACGTGGTCTGTTCGTTCCTGGCGTCGGAAACTGTGGAGCAGACCGTGGCTTTCTTATCGCGCCATGAGAATTTCCGCGCTGTGCCGCCGGAGCAGGCCTGGTCGCAGTCTCTCGATGGTGCTCTTCCCGCCGATGCCGTGCTTGGTCATGGGTTCCAGTTTTTGCCCCACCGGCATGGCACCGATGGTTTTTACGTGGCGGTTTTGGAGCGCTCATGAAGCCTGTACGGGAGCGCCGATATTTGCGACAACAGGGCATGAAAATGGCGACAAGATCCAGTGCGCTCCTGGCTTTCACCCTCGCCTGGGGCTTGGTTTATGCGGCCGCATTCTCGCCCGCGCGGGCAGGGCAAAACTACGATTGCCCCACCAGCGTCGAAGTCGTGGCGGGTGGCCAGCGTTGCGCGCTTTCGGGTGCCGCGGCTTCCGCCGGGTGGCGCCTGAGCCAAATGACCTTCGATGCCACGGTGGGCGCCCGAGAGTGCCCAAGCGGTGGCGCCGAACTTGAAGATGGGCGAATTCTAGACCATTGGGAAGCCGGAAACATGGTGCTGAATTGCAGCTATCAGCAAGCCCAGGCGCTTTACGTCATCGCGCGCGAGGCGGTCCAAGGTGCGGCCTGTTACCGGGAGCGTGATATGGATGCACGGCCCGTCAAAGTCAGATTTGTTTGCCGGTAATGTTCTAAATGACCGACCGCGTACTCATTATCGACTTCGGCTCCCAGGTGACGCAGCTGATCGCCCGGCGGGTGCGCGAAAGCGGCGTCTATTCCGAGATCGTCCCCTTCAACACGGCGGACGAGGCCATCGAGCGGCTTCAACCCCGCGCCGTCATCCTTTCCGGGGGGCCGGCCTCGGTTGTGCACAGCGACACGCCCCGGGCGCCGCAACGGGTATTCGAACTGGGCGTGCCGGTGCTGGGCATTTGCTATGGCCAGATGACCATGTGCGAGCAATTGGGCGGCAAGGTGGAAAGTTCCGACCATCGTGAATTCGGCCGTGCTTTTGTCGAGGTCAATGGCGATTGCACCCTATTCGAGGGTGTTTGGAAAGTGGGCGACAATGAACAGGTATGGATGAGCCACGGCGACCGTATTCTTGAGGCACCGACAGGCTTCAAGACCGTGGGCGTGAGCGAACATGCCCCTTTTGCCGCAATCGCCGACGACGAGCGGCGGTTCTATGGCCTGATGTTCCACCCGGAGGTGATGCACACCCCCCACGGTGCGCGCCTGTTGGAGAACTTCACACACCGCGTTGCCGGCTGCGCGGGTGATTGGACCATGGCGGCCTTCAAGGATACCGAGATCGCCAAGGTGCGTGAGCAGGTGGGCGAAGGGCGCGTCATTTGCGGCCTTTCCGGCGGCGTCGATTCCTCGGTGGTGGCGGTGCTGCTGCACGAGGCGATCGGCGATCAGCTAACCTGTGTGTACGTCGATACCGGGCTTATGCGCGCCGGGGAATCCGAGCAGGTCGTCTCACTGTTCCGCAATCATTACAACATCAAGCTCGTCCATCGGGACGCCTCGGATTTGTTCCTCGACAAACTGGAAGGCGTTTCGGACCCGGAGGAAAAGCGCAAGATTATCGGCGCCACTTTCATCGACGTATTCGAGGAAGAAGCGAATAACGCGGGTGGTGCGGAGTTCCTGGCCCAGGGGACGCTCTACCCGGATGTCATCGAATCGGTTTCATTCGCGGGCGGACCCAGCGCGACGATCAAGTCCCATCACAATGTGGGCGGCTTGCCCGAGCGCATGAATATGGATCTGGTTGAGCCGCTACGCGAGTTGTTCAAGGATGAAGTACGCGGTTTGGGTCACCAATTGGGCCTGCCGGACGAATTTATTAGCCGCCATCCTTTCCCCGGGCCTGGTCTGGCTATTCGCGTGCCCGGCGCCATTTCGCGGGAGAAGCTTGAAATTCTGCGCCGTGCCGACGTGATCTATTTGGAGGAAATTCGCAACGCCGGGCTCTATGACGCCATTTGGCAGGCGTTTGCCGTGCTGTTGCCGGTTCAGACCGTGGGGGTCATGGGCGATGGCCGGACCTACGATTACGTTTGCGCGCTGCGCGCCGTGACCTCGACCGACGGCATGACGGCGGACTATTATCCCTTTGACCATGAATTTCTGGGGCGCACGGCGACACGCATTATCAACGAGGTGCGCGGCATCAACCGGGTGGTCTACGATGTGACCTCCAAGCCTCCCGGCACCATCGAGTGGGAATAAACAGCGGGTACTGAGACATGTCCACATATTCAGAAATTAAACGCATTACGGTGCCCAAAATCAGGGCCAAGAAGGGCAAGGAGCCTGTGGTCTGCCTGACCGCCTATACGCGGCCCATGGCCGAGGTCCTTGATGCCTATTGTGATCTTCTCTTGGTCGGCGATTCCCTGGGCAACGTCATTCACGGCTACGACAATACAGTGCCGGTGACACTTGATCTGATGATCCTGCACACGCTCGCCGTTATGCGCGGCTCGAAGCGGGCCTGCGTCATACTGGACATGCCCTTCGGCAGCTACCAGGAATCCCCGCAAATGGCATTTCGCAATGCGGTTCGGGTGTTGAAGGAGTCCGGCTGCACGGGGGTCAAGCTGGAAGGCGGCGTGGAAATGGCCGAGACAGTCTCATTCCTGGTCAAACGCGGCATTCCGGTCATGGGCCACGTTGGCATGCGGCCCCAATCGGTGAACGTGCAGGGCGGGTTTGCCGCCCGCGGCCGCCGCCGTGAGCAATGGGACGATCATCTGGCGGACGCCCGCGCCATTGACGAAGCCGGCGCCTTTGCCATTGTCATCGAAGGCGTGGCCGAGCCGCTCGCCGTGGAAATGACCAAGGCGGTTGCGGTGCCGACCATTGGCATCGGGGCCTCGGCCCAGTGCGACGGCCAGATTCTTGTGACCGAGGATCTGGTTGGCTTGAGTGATTACACCCCGCCGTTTGTCAAGCGTTATGCCGAACTACGCAGCGCCATAGACGAAGCAGCGGCGGCCTATGCCGAGGATGTAAAGGCGCGAAACTTCCCCGGGCCAGAGCACTGTTACGACATGAAGGACTGACTCCATGGTCGTGACACATACGCCGATTTGCGATTTCGGTTGGAAAGCGCCCGATTTCACACTGGAGAACGTGGACGGACGGCGGCTCTCTCTGGCCGATGTGGCGGGCGAGCGGGGCACCCTGATGATGTTCATTTGCAACCACTGCCCCTACGTCAAGGCGACCCTCGACCTGATGATCGAAGACGCCCGGAACTTGGCGGAAATTGGCGTCGGCACGGTCGCCATCATGCCCAACGATACGCTGACCCGCCCGGACGACTCCCTGGATAACATGCGCCAGCTGGCGGCGGACAAGGGCTTGCCCTTTCCCTACCTGATCGATGAGACCCAGGACGTGGCACGGGCCTATGGCGCGGTATGTACGCCCGACTTTTTCGGTTTCGACAAGGATTTGGGCCTGCAATACCGCGGGCGCATCACCGAGGTTAGCGAGGCCAATCCCGTTCCCGGTGCAAAGCGGGACCTCCGCGCCGCCATGATGCAAATTGCCGAGACCGGGGAGGGGCCGCGGGATCAGGTGCCGAGCATGGGCTGCTCGATAAAGTGGAAGCCTTGATTTAGACGTAAAAACAACGTATTAGCGGCGCTTCCTAACGGGACGACAAGGTAGGATGTAGCCTCGTGGAATAGGCGATTGTGAAGCCGCTAGGCCCAGCAAACGCGGGTTTGCGAAAGCCACATTACGAGTTATGTTACCGCCGCAATTGAGAGAAACGAATGGCCGACATATTCCAAGAAGTTGATGAAGATGTCCGGTCCGACCAGTATCGGACCCTCTGGAAGAATTATGGTCGCTATGCTCTCGCGGGCGCCATCGGTATCGTCGTGGCCACCGCCGTGGGGGTGGCTTGGCGCGAGCACATTCAATCGAGCCGGCTTGAGGCCAGCGAGCGTTTTGAGGCCGCGGCGCAATTGCTTGCCTCCGGCGCCGAATCCGAGGCCATTGAGGCTTTTGCCGTTCTCACCGATGAATCCCTTGGCGGCTACACACAGTTGGCGGGTTTGCGCGAGGCTTTAGCACGCATTGCCGCTGGCGACGACGAAGGCGCCGTGCGGGCCTACGACCGCGTGGCCGATGCCGGTGGCGACAAGATACTGCGCGAGTTCGCCAGCCTGCGGGCAGCGCTCCTGCTCATGGATACGGCGACGCCCGAGGAATTATCCCGGCGGCTTGAGCCGCTTGCCCGCGACGGCGGTGCGTGGCGCTATTCAGCGCGCGAGCTGCAAGCCATCGTCGCCTTACAGGCCGGGGACGAGGCCCGCGCCCTGGAATTATTTACGGCCCTCTCCGAGGAGTCGGAAGCACCCCGTGGCATTCGCACGCGGGCCGGTGAAATGATCGACGCCTTGGGAGGCACATTATGATTTCGCTAAACCACCTGCCGAGAACGGCTCTATGCGCCCTCGCGGCGGTTACCCTGGTGTTGAGCGCCTGTGGCTCGGACGAAGACAAGGATATCGAAGGCATGACGGGAGAGCGGATCTCCGTGCTTTCCTTCGAGCGTGGCCTCAAGGCCGATCCGCAGATTGCCCGCATTCAAGTGCGGCTGCCGGTGCCCTACAAGAACGAGGAATGGCCCCAGGCCGGTGGGCACCCGGACCACGCCATGCACCACCTGAAGGTTGACGAGACCTTGAGCAAGGCCTGGTCCGCCAACGCCGGCAAGGGTGAGCGGAGCACCGCGCAATTGATTTCGGCGCCGGTGGTGGCCGAAGGCAAGGTCTATGTGCTGGACACCAACACGGAACTCTATGCCTTCAACGAAGAAAGCGGCAAGCGCCTGTGGCGGCGCGATTTGCGGCCCCGGGACAAGTCCAGCGGCAAGGATTTCTTCGGTGGCGGGATTGCTTACAGCGACGGAACCCTGTTCGTAACGACTGGATTTGGCTGGGTGTGGGCCCTCGACGCCGACAACGGCAGCGAGGTTTGGCGTTTCAATCTTGGCCGCCCCTTGCGCGCGGCGCCGACGGTCGTCGAAGGGCGGGTCTTTGTCGTAACCTACGACAATCAATTGCATGCCTTGGATGTGACCGACGGCGACCAGCTTTGGTCCCAGGAAGGCATTGTCGAAAGCGCCGGACTCTTGGGCTCGGCCAGTCCCGCCGTCGCCAACGGTCTAGTGATCGCGCCCTATTCCTCGGGCGAGCTTTACGCCCTTCGCGTGGAAAACGGCCGCGTTGCCTGGTCAGACGCCCTGAGCCGCACCGGGCGCCTGACGCCGCTGGCCGTCTTGAGCGACATTGACGGACACCCGGTGGTCGACGGCGACCGCGTCTATGCCGTTAGCCACGGCGGACGCATGGCGGCCATCGACCTGCGCACCGGCGAGCGGGTTTGGGAACGCAACATTGCCGGCAGCCAATCGCCCTGGCTCGCGGGCGATTTCCTCTTTTTGGTTACGTTGGACGCGGACGTGGTTTGTTTGTCCCGCGCCGACGGGCGAATTCGCTGGGTCAGGCGGTTGGCGCGCTGGGAGGATGAAGAGGATCGGGAAGATCCCATCACCTGGAGCGGTCCGGTACTGGTCAGTGATCGATTGATCCTGGTCTCTTCCCAGGGTCAAGCCGTATCGGTCTCGCCCTATACCGGTGAGGTCTTGGGCCAGTTGAAATTGCCCGGCGCGGCGCTGCTGCCACCGGTGGTCGCCAACGGCTCGCTTTATTTCCTGACCAACGATTCCAAGCTCGTGGCCATGCGCTAGAAAGGACGCCCGAATAGATCGGGCGACCCACATTGCGAGAGACCTGCCGTGACATTCACCGTTGCCTTGATCGGTCGCCCCAACGTGGGCAAGTCGACCCTGTTCAACCGTCTGGTTGGTGCGCGACAGGCCTTAGTTGATGACATCCCGGGCCTGACCCGCGACCGGCGCGAAGGCGAGGCCCATCTTGGCCCCCTGGGCTTTCAGGTGATCGATACGGCGGGCCTGGACGACGCCCGTGGCGAGGTCCTGGAGGCGCGCATGCGCCAGCAGACCGAGACCGCCGTCGACGAGGCCGATGTGGCGCTCTTGCTGTTCGACGCGCGGGCCGGTGTCACGCCCCTTGATGAACACTTCGCCAATTGGTTGCGGGCCAAGGACAAGCCGGTCGTGCTGGTCGCCAACAAGTGCGAGAGCCGGGCGGCGGAGCCGGGCCTCCTCGAAGCCTATTCCCTCGGCCTGGGCGAGCCGCTCGCGGTTTCCGCCGAGCACGGCGAGGGCTTGAGCCTGCTTTACGATGCTCTGGCGCCCTTTGCGGGAGAGGAGGTGGGGGAGGACGAAGTTCCGGCGAACGAGGCGGAGGACGAAGATGACCCGAACCGGCCCCTCAACATGGCCATCGTCGGGCGGCCCAATGTGGGCAAATCGACGCTATTGAATAGACTGCTTGGCGAGGAGCGGGTGTTGACCGGGCCCGAGCCGGGCATTACACGCGACGCCATCGCCGTGCCCTGGCGCTGGGACGACGGCGAGGGGGGTGGCCGTGATATCCGCCTGGTGGACACGGCGGGGCTCAGGCGCAAGGCCCGCGTCACCGAGACGCCGGAGGTTTTGTCTGCGGGCGATACGCTTCGCGCCGTGCGCTTTGCCGAGGTCGTGGTGCTCATGCTGGATGCCACCCAGCCCATGGAGAAGCAGGACCTGCACATTGCCAATCTTGTTGTCGAGGAGGGCAGGGCTTGCATCATTGTCTTGAACAAGTGGGATCTGGTCGAAAGCCGGAAGAAGGTTCGCGCCGAACTGGCCGACCGCCTGGAGAAATCGCTGGCCCAGGCCAAAGGCCTGCCCATCGTTACCTTGTCGGCGCTGACCGCCAAGGGGGTCGGCGGGCTGATGCCGGCGGTGCTCAAGATTCACGGCATCTGGAACCGGCGCGTCTCCACCAGCGGTCTTAATCTTTGGCTTGAAGATATGGCGACCCGCCAC
>CAYOOG010000008.1:25817-38041 GCA_964405515.1 uncultured Alphaproteobacteria bacterium
GTTCGTGGCCGGGCGCAGCGGCTGCGCTATATCACTCAGGTCAAGACCCGGCCGCCGACCTTCGCGCTTTTTGCCGGGCGGCCCGAGGCCCTGCCCGCAAGCTATCTTCGTTATCTGGAAAACGGTTTGCGCGAGGCCTTTGGTCTTGATGGCGTGCCGATCCGCATCCACGCCCGCAAGGGCAAGAATCCCTACGTGAAAGATAAGAAAAAGTAGCGGGTGACTACGCCTTCAAATCGCCCAGCCCGACGACCTCGCCCTGCCAGGGGCAATCGTCGGCGGCCAGCGCCATGAAGATCGGCACAACAGTTTCCGGCGGCTCCAGGGTCATCGGGTCCTCGCCCGGGAAGGCGGCGGCGCGCATCTTCGTCCGTACCCTGCCGGGGTCGGCCAGGTTGGCCCGGACCTCGGTCTTGCCGAGTTCGGCCGTCCAGCACCGCACCATGGCTTCCAGGGCCGCCTTACTGGCGGCGTGGGGAGAAAAGTAGGGCACGGCGTGCCGCGCGGCGCCGGACGTTGTAAAAATGGCGCGGCCCGCGTCCGCCGCACGCAAGAGCACGTCAAAAGCGCGAATGAGGCGCCAGTTGGCGGTAACGTTGACAGTGAAAACCTGTTCCCAAACTTCGGGCGCAACATGGCCCACGGGGCTGAATTGGCCGGGCAGGGCGGCATTGCCCACCAACACGTCCAGATGGCCCCAGCGTTCGGCAACGGCGCCGCCAAGGCGGTCGATGCCTTCCATGTCTTCGAGGTCGAGGGGCACTAGCGTGGCTTGGCCGCCCGCGGCCTTTACCCGATCGTCGATTTCCTCCAGTCCACCAGCGGTGCGCGCCACCAAAATCACATGCGCGCCTTGGCCCGCGAACGCCACGGCCACTTCGGCGCCGATGCCGCGCGAGACACCGGTAATCAGCGCCACCTTGCCTTCAAGTTTACCACTCATGTTCGCAAGGGGTCGGGCGTTCAGGCGCGTTCGGCGAGCAGGGAGAGCTGCGCCGGTTGGCCGCCGCCATCGTGATCGATGAGCGAGATGGGATAATCGCCGGAGAAACAGGCGTCACAATACTGCGGACTTTCCAGATCGCGTTGTTTCTCGCCCGTGGCGCGGTACATGCCGTCGATGGAAACGAAGTCCAAACTGTCGGCGCCAATGTGTTTTGCCATGGCGGCGATATCATTTTGGGCGGCCAACAGCTGGTCGCGCTCCGGCGTGTCGACGCCGTAGAAGCAGGAATGGGTGGTCGGCGGGCTGGCAATGCGCATGTGAACCTCGGCCGCGCCGGACTCCCGCATCATCTGTACAATCTTGACCGAGGTCGTGCCGCGCACGATGGAATCGTCCACCAGCACCACACGCTTTCCTTCGATGCTGGCGCGGTTGGCGTTGTGTTTCAGCTTCACGCCCAGGTGCCGGATGCTTTCGGTTGGCTCGATAAACGTGCGGCCGATGTAATGATTGCGGATAATGCCAAGTTCGAAGGGAATCCCGGCTTCCTGGGCATAGCCGATGGCCGCCGGCGTCCCGGAATCCGGTACTGGAATGACCACGTCCGCGGCAACCCCGGTTTCCCGCGCCAGTTCCGCGCCAATGCGCTTGCGCACCTCGTAGACGCTCTTTCCTTCGACCTTGCTGTCGGGGCGGGCAAAGTAAACGTATTCAAAAATGCAAAAGCGTGGCGTCGCGGGTGCGAAGGGCTTGAGGCTCTTGATGCCGTCATTGGTAATGCGGACGACTTCACCGGGTTCCACATCGCGGATGAACTTGGCGCCCAGGATATCGAGCGCGCAGGTCTCGGAGGCCAGCACCAGGGCCTTGCCGTCGAGTTCGCCGATTACCAGGGGCCGCACGCCCAAGGGGTCACGGGCGCCGATCATGCCGTTGCGGGTCAGCGCCACGATGGAGTAGGCGCCTACGACCTGCTGCAGGGCGTCGATCATGCATTCGGTCAGCTTGGGGAAGCGGCTGTTGGCGATCAGGTGGACAATGACCTCGGTGTCCATAGTCGACTGAAAGATCGCGCCGTTGTTTACCAGTTGCCGCCTCAGGGCGTAGGCGTTGGTGAGGTTTCCGTTGTGGGCGATGGCGCAGCCGCCGCCGGCCAGATCGGCGAACAGCGGTTGTACGTTTCGCAATAGGGTTTCGCCCGTGGTCGAATAACGCACGTGACCAACGGCGCTATGCCCTTCCAAACGTCGGATGATGTTTTCGGCGCTGAAGTGGTCGCCGACGTGGCCCAGGCTGCGATGACTGTTGAAGTGCCGCCCGTCGAAGGAGACGATGCCGGCCGCTTCCTGCCCGCGGTGCTGCAAGGCGTGCAAACCAAGAGCCGTATGGGCGGCTGCGTCCTCGTGGCCGAAAATGCCGAAGACGCCGCACTCCTCGTGCAGTTTGTCATCATCAAATGACGTACTGTCGAAAGGCGTGGTGTCGAAGGGTAGTTTCATCGCCGGCTAATCATCCTGCGTACTCTTGAACAACTGGTCCATACCCTTGATCGTCTGCGCGTTATAACCGGTTTCATCGTCGGAGTCAGCGCCGCTTTCTTGGAAGATGATATCCAACCCCTCGGATACGTTCAGGCCGTAGGCAAGGGACACCTTTTCGCTGGGTGACATCAGCTTGTCGGGCACCGCCACCAGCAGCTTCTCCCCGCCCCATTGCACTTGGGGCATGAATCTGGCTTCGGCGAAAACCCGCGGCATGTCGCCGTCCGGGTAGAGCCACGCGAAGGCGAAAAAGATCAGGCAGACCGCCACTCCGCCGCGCGCCAAGCCGAACAAGAAGCCAAAAGACCGGTCCAATGCCCCGATTCCGCTTTGGCGGACCTTGTGCCCGATGGAGTTGGAAACAAGCGAGAAGAACACAAGGGTGGCGAAGAAGATCGCCATTGCTGCCAAACTCCGCGCCACCATAGCGTTGCTCACCATTCTCTCGGCGTAGGGCAGGGCGTAGGGCAGGACCTGGAGGGTGACAAGCACGGCGCCGGCCCAGCCGACGATGGCCAGAACCTCGCGTACAAAACCGCGCATAAAGGCAAATACGCCGGAAACCAGCAAAATGACGATTATGGTGCCGTCGACAACGTTAATGGGCAAGTCGGACAATGCTAACGGTCCCTCCTGATCCCGGGAAACTACTGTGTTGCCGCCAATAAATCCACCAACGCCTGGAGTTGGTGGATTTCGATGATTTCCAGCTTGTGCGTTTGCTTCGCCGCGTTGTCGGATACTAACGCCCTTTCAAACCCAAGTTTTGCCGCTTCCTTGAGGCGGGCCTCGGTCTGACTGACCCGGCGCACTTCGCCGGACAGGCTGATTTCGCCGAAGGCGATGGCGCCCTGGGGCATGGCCGCATCGAGGGCCGAAGAGACCAAGGCCGCCGCCACCGCCAAATCCGCTGCCGGCTCAAGGATGCGCAGACCACCCGCCACGTTGAGATAGACATCCCGCCCGGCCAGCGTCATGCCGCAACGCGCGTCTAGAACCGCCAGGACCATGGCTAGCCGCCCGCTGTCCCATCCAACCACGGCGCGGCGTGGCGTGGCCAAGGGCGAAGGCGCGACCAGGGCCTGTATCTCCACCAGCAGTGGCCGCGTACCTTCCATGCCGGCGAATACCGCCGCGCCGGGAACATTTTCCTTATGCTCGCCGAGGAACAGGGAGGAGGGGTTGGTCACCTCTAACAATCCACGCCCGGTCATTTCAAAGACACCGATTTCGTCGGTGGCGCCGAAGCGGTTCTTGACAGATCGCAGGATGCGGAACTGATGGCCGCGCTCGCCCTCGAAATAGAGCACCGTATCGACCATGTGTTCGAGCACGCGTGGCCCGGCAATTTGCCCGTCCTTGGTGACATGGCCTACCAGCACCACCACCGTGCCGCGCTTCTTGGCGTATCCGATGAGCGCTTGGGCGGCGGCGCGCACCTGGGACACGGAACCGGGGGCGGAGTCCATGTTATCCACGTACATGGTCTGAATCGAATCGATGACCACGACGGCAGGCGGTGCGGCGCCTTCGCTCAAGGTCGCCATAATGTCGCGCAGGTTGGTCTCGCAGGCCACGGCCACGGGCGCTTGTGCCAGCCCAAGGCGCTCGGCGCGCAACCGGACTTGATCGACGGCCTCTTCGCCCGAGATATAGGCCGAGGACACGCCCTTTGCCGCCATGGATCCAAGCACTTGCAGGACCAGCGTCGACTTGCCAATCCCAGGGTCGCCGCCCAGAAGAATAGCGCTGCCCGGCACCAGGCCGCCGCCGCAGACCCTTTCGAATTCTTCAATACCGGTGGCGATGCGGGGTGTATCGGGCGTCGCGCCATCAAGGCTGACCAGTTCCACGGCCCGGCCTTTGCCGCGGGCGAGCCCGCCGGGCGCGCTGGCGAGGGGGATTTCCTCGACGATCGAATTCCAGGCGCCGCAGGCCTCGCAGCGGCCCGACCATTTGGACGCAACGACGCCGCAGGATTGACAGGCGTATCGCTCGGACGCTCGGGCCATTCGACTAGATATTTAAGACCTGCATCTGGATGGGGCCCTCGGCGCGACCGTTAATGAATTGATCGACGTATTCGTTGCCACTGCTGTCAATATCCGCGACCGGGCCGGTCCATATGATCCGGCCTTCGTGCAGCATGGCAACACGGTCCGCAATTCTGCGCGCACTCGCCATATCGTGGGTGATCGAAAGCGTCGTGGCGCCCACTTCCTTGACGCACTCGACAATCAAATCATCTATGACGTCGCCCATGATGGGGTCCAGTCCGGTGGTCGGCTCATCGAAGAAAATGATCTCCGGGTTGCTGGCAATGGCCCGGGCCAAGCCGACGCGCTTCTGCATGCCGCCGGATAATTCCGCCGGATTCAGGTCGGCGACGTCCGGTCCGAGGCCGACCCGGGCGAGGGTTTCCAGAGCCAGTTGGCGACCCTCGCGGCGGTTGACACTATGTGCCGCCAGAGGGCCGAAGGCCACGTTTTCCCAGACGGGTAAGCTGTCGAACAGGGCTGCGCTTTGGAACAGCATTCCGAACTTTCGCAGGATTTCGTCCCGGCGGCGGCCCCTGAGGCCGACCACTTCTTCGCCGTCGATCTTGATGCTGCCGGCCTCAGGCTGGACGATGCCCAACACTGACTTGATCATGACCGACTTGCCGGTGCCGGAGCCGCCAATGACGACCACGGATTCGCCGGGCATGACGTCGAGATCAAGGCCGTCGAGCACGACATTGGAGCCAAAGCGCTTTTCCACGCCCTTGAGGCTGATCTTGGGGGTATCGTTTGCGGCTTTGGTCATTTGGTGAAGAACAGTTCGGTTATCATGTAATTGGCAATAAGAATTAGCACGGAGGCCGAGACCACGGCATTGGTAGTCGCCCGGCCCACGCCCTGCGCGCCGCCACGGCTGTTATAGCCGTGGTAGCAGCCCATCAGGGCGATGATGAAGCCGAAAGCCGCGGCCTTGACGAGGCCGGAAATCACGTCCATGGGCTCGAGATACTCAAGGGTATTCTTAATGTAGGTGCCTGCGTTGAAGCCCAGCTTCTGGGTTCCCACGAGGTATCCGCCGAACACGCCGACGATGTCGGCGACCAGGACCAAGAGCGGCATGACGATGGTGGCGGCGACAAGGCGCGGCACAATGAGATATTTGACCGGATTGGTGGCCAAAGTGGTCAGCGCGTCGATCTGTTCGGTTACGCGCATTGTGCCCAGTTCCGCCGCCATGGCCGCGGCCACACGGCCCGCAACCATGAGGCCGCCAAGCACCGGGCCAAGCTCGCGGGTGATACCGATGACCACGATGGTGGCAACGGCGCCCTCTGCGTCGAAGCGGGAGGAGCCGATGTAAATCTGCAACGCCAGCACCATGCCGGTAAACAATGCCGTCATGCCGACCACAGGCAGGGAGAAGTAACCGATGCCGACGATCTGCCGGCCTATGTGCCTTAGGTAGAAAGGGGGAAGGACACAATGCCCCAGGGCGTTGCCTGTGAACGCGGCAACGCGCCCCACGGTCGCCAGGAACGCCATGAATACGCGGCCGATGGGCGCAAGAAAATTCACGCTTTGGGGCCCCTAGGCATCAATGTAAATCCGTTGCGGGCGCTGGCCGAGACCGGTGAGGATTTCGTAGGAGATTGTGTCCGCCGCCGCGGCCACGTCGTCGAGGGGCAGGGCACCACCCAGCATTTGCACGATCGTGCCGGGCACGGCCTCATCGACAGGAACCTTGGTCACATCCAGCGTAATGAGATCCATGGAAACTCGTCCGATCACCGGAGCCTCGACCCCGGCCACAAAAGCCCGCCCCCTGTTGCTCAGAGAGCGGTTGTAACCGTCCGCGTAACCCATTGATATCGTAGCGATTTTAGTCTCCGCAGCGGCCTCGTACGTGGCACCATATCCAGCGGGTGTAGGGGTGTCAACGGTGCGCACCTGCAGGATTCTGGCGTGCCAGGTCACGACCTCGGTCATGGGATTGGCGGAGCCTGGAAGCGGATTGCCGCCGTACAGAGCGATACCCGCCCGTACCATGTCAAAGTGATACTCCGCGCCGTGAAAAATTCCGGAGGAATTGGCCAGGCTTACAGGCGCGTCAGGCAGGCGCCCGCGCAGGGCATTAAAGGACTCCAACTGTTCCCGGTTCATCAAATTGCGCAGGTCCTCGGCGCAGGCCAGATGACTCATCACAAGCTTCAGTTCGAGACCGTCTAGCCGCTCGGGCGCCGCGCCAACCTCTTCCACCTCTTGGGCCGAGAGCCCAAGGCGGGTCATTCCGCTATCGATGTGCAGCGCGGCGGGCAGCGCCTTCCCCTGGTCGCGGGCGGTTTGAGCCCACAGGTCGATTTGCGCCAAACTGTTGAGCACCGGCGTGACATTGGCTGTCACAAGATCGCCTTCGACACCCGGCCACACGCCGTTTAGCACGTAGATCTCAGCGTCCGGCAGTAGTTCGCGCAGGGCCAGAGCTTCGTCCGGCAGGGCGACGAAAAAGACTTTGCAGCCAGCGGCGGCGAGGGTAGGCGCGGCGCGGCCCATGCCGATCCCGTAGGCGTCGGCCTTGACGCAGGCGGCGCAAACGGCATCGCCGCTGCGGTCGTTCAAGAGCCGGTAATTGTCGGCGAGGGCACTCAGATCGATGGTGATGGCCGATCCGGCCATGGTGGCCATGGGGTCAGTAGGCATCGTCGTGGAATTGGTCGAGGTCGCCGAATCGGGTGAACTCCCGTTGGAACTGCAACCATACCGTACCGGTGGGGCCGTGGCGCTGCTTGCCGATGTTGATCTCCGCTTGGCCGAAGATGCGCTCCGCTTTTTCCTGCCAGTCGGCGTGTTCGGAGGTCCCCGGCTCCGGTTCCCGCCGCTCGTGATAGTACTCAGGCCGGTAGACAAACATGACGACATCCGAATCCTGCTCGATAGCGCCGGATTCACGAAGGTCCGCCAGTTGCGGGCGCTTGTCGTCACGATCCTCGACCTTGCGGGAAAGCTGTGAGAGCGCCAGCACCGGAATCTCCAATTCCTTGGCGAGTGCCTTCAGCCCCTGGGTGATTTCTGAAACTTCGAGAGCCCTGTTGTCGACGCGGCGTCCGATGGCCGGGCGGAGGAGTTGCAGGTAATCGACAACCACCAGGGCGAGGCCGTGCTGGCGCTTGAGGCGCCGGGCCCGCGTGCGCAGGGCGGATATACTGAGCGCCGGAGTGTCGTCGATGAAAAAATTCAGGTTTTCGATGTCTTGGGAGGCTTGGACGATGTTGGGCCAATCCCGATCCGTTTGGATACGGCCCCGGCGCAGATCCTCGGAAGGAATTTGAGTCTGCTCCGAGAGCATTCTTGTTGCCAATTGCTCGGACGACATTTCAAGGGAGAAGAAGCCAATAGCCGGCACCAGGCCGTCCTCTCCCGGCTCGCGACGCAGGGCCTTTGCCGCATTAAAGGCGATGTTGGTGGCCAGCGCCGTCTTACCCATGGAAGGTCGTCCGGCAATGATGATCAGGTCGGAACGGTGCATGCCACCCAGGCGGTTGTCCAGGTCGCGCAAGCCGGTGGTCAGACCGGTGAGTTCGCCGTCGCTCTTGTGGGCGGCATCGATGCTGGTCAGCGCCGTGGCCATGGCGGACTTGAAGGGCGCGAAACCGCCCTCGTGCTGGCCTTTCTCGGCCAAGCCGAAGAGGTATTCTTCCGCCCGCTCGACCTGTTCGGTGGCCGGGTCGTCAACGTCCGAGTCGTAGGCAACGTTGACCATTTCCTCACCCACCTGGATCAACTCCCGCCGAACGTGCAAGTCGTAAATCAGACGGCCATAGTCCTCGGCATTAATAGTTGTGATGGCGGCGCCGGCAAGCCGGGCTAGATACTGTACGCCGCCGAATTCAGCCAGCACCTCGTCGCCTTCGAAGTAGTTCTTGAGGGTTGTCGGATCGGCGATTTGGCCGCGCTCGACCAGGCTCATGGCATGGCCGAAAATGCGCCCATGAAGCGGCTCGAAAAAGTGTTCGACCATGAGGAAGGTGTTGATCCGGTACGCGGCGTCGTTATTGACGAGAAGGGCGCCAAGCAGCGCGCGCTCCGCTTCAATGTTGTGCGGTGGGCTGCGGTAGGTGATATCGGGGCGGTCGCCTTGCGGCACGGCGGCGATTGGGGGGCTATCGGGCTTCGCTGATTCCATGGCCGTGCAATATAACCCGGAAGAGCAAATTTACCGCATGTGAAGTACGTGAGTAGTGGGGATAAGCCAAAAAAAAGGCGGGTTAATCCCGCCCTTCTTGTTTCTCATGCGCAACCGGGACTAGCTCTCCTTACCGTCGTCGTCTTCGGCGCTTGCATCACTCGTGTCTTCTTCTGCCTCGGCCTTATCTTCAACGACATCCGGGGCGGCTTCTTTCTCAGGAGCTTCCTCGGTCAGCTCTGTGCGGGCCTGCTCGGCTACTTCGTCGCTTTCGAAGAATTGGTCGGTGGCCGCCGCGTCACCTTCCGCGGCGCCCTTGGCCAGATCGCCTTGGCGCTCGGCTTCTTCCTCGGAACGGGCGACGTTGATACTTGCTGTCACGGAAACTTCGGGGTGCAACACGATGCTGACCTCATGAACGCCGAGGGACTTGATGGGGCGTGCCAAAACGACTTGGCGCCGTTCCACCGTAAAGCCCAATTCCGTCAACTGCTCGGCGATGTCGCGGCTGGTGGCGGAGCCAAAAAGCTGGCCTGTGTCGCTGGCCTGACGCAGCAAGACGCAATTAATACCTTCTAGCTTATCCGCGATTTTCTGTGCTTCGTCGCGCTGCTTAAGGTTGGTGGTTTCAAGCTGGGCGCGTTCGGTATCGAAGCGAACCATGTTTTCCTTGGTCGCCCGAAGCGCTTTCCTCTGTGGCAACAGAAAATTCCGGGCGTAGCCGTCCTTTACGGTAACGACGTCGCCCATCTGCCCTAACTTCTCGATCCGTTCGAGTAAAACCAGTTCCATCACTCGTCCTCCTGACGATGGCTTGGGCCCGCCAGACGCGCCCTTACACCGCTCCACTGCTCCACGATTCCAAGCCCGGCGACCAACATGATCGGCCAGCCGAACAGGAACAGCACAGTATAAAAAATGGCTAGCGCCGTGCCTCTGGATGCCCAGGGGCGGGAGATAGCATGTACGACCGCCAGACCCAAGATGAAATATGCCGTCAGCACAATAGCGGCAAGAGTTGAAGCGATAGGTTGGCTAGGTCCCGGAATCAGGGAAAATACTAGAAATCCGGCCAATACCAAGGCTAAGGCCCTGGGCAGGCTCAGAGTGTCAAAGCTGGGCGTGGGCCGTCGATTGCGCCCGGCGCGCACCAGAAGGCTCTGGGCCATCGCCGCGCCCAAAATAACTGCAAACATCCACCAAATCGCCATGGAGGCGGGGATCCAGTTGGCCACGGTTGTCAGGGCCTCCTGGAAATCGGTGGCGTATTCGGGGGCCATGGCGCCCTGGGTTTGTTCAAGACTATCCAACAGAGCGTCAAGCAGGACCTTGATGACACCCGCCAGACCGCCGGCTTTGCCGGAGGCCGAGACTACCGCCAGCAGGTAGTACCCGCCTGCCATGGCGGTGAGCCAAGCCAAAAGACGCCCGGCAGGGTACCATTGAGTTGCGTCGTCCCTCCGGCGCGAAAGCAGAGCAAGGCGAGACAGGATTGCCGGTGCCAAAGCGCAGAGCAATACGAAGACGAGGGCCTCCACCGGCCCCTGTGCCAGCAAGACGACACCGCCGCCGATCAGCCCGGCGACCGTCGCTGCTGTTGCGCCGAGGCTAAGGCCGGCGGCGAACAGGGGCACTTGCGCCAGGCACAAGAAAATACCGCCTAGGAATCCATAAACCCCTACGGCAAAAAGAATGGCGCCGGCGATGCCCGCCAGTGCCGCCAAAAGGAAATGCCGCCCCATGGGCCGGGCCGCCCGCAGAGGTCTACGAGACGATGTAGGGCAAAAGGGCCAATTGACGGGCGCGCTTTATGGCCCGGGACAATTCCCGCTGCTTCTTCGCCGATACCGAGGTTATGCGGCTCGGCACAATCTTGCCGCGTTCCGAAATGAAACGCAGCAGCAGCTTCGTGTCCTTGTAGTCAATGACCGGAGCGTGATCGCCTGAAAAAGGGCAGGTCTTGCGGCGGCGGAAAAAGGGGCGGCTTGATTGGGGGCGGCCACCGCCACCACTTCGCGGACCGCTTGGGGCCCCACCAGATTGGCCTCTCATGACTTGCCTCCTTCCGCCGTTTCATCTTCGACCTTGGCGTCGTCTGTTGCTTTGGCGGTTGATTCTGCTGTCTCCGCATCGTCTTTCTTGGACTCCGCAGCGACCTTGTCGTCGCCCTTCGGCTCGGCTTTTTCCGAATCGTTGTCCTTGGACTCTGCAGCGACCTTTTCGTCGCCCTTCGGCTCGGCTTTGGCTTTGTCCGCGCCGTTTCCGCTAGCGCTGGGCCGTGCATTAGAGTCATCGCGGGAATCCCGTCGTGCGCGTTCGTCACGATTGACTTTTTGCTGCATGACCGCCGACGGACCTTCCTGCAATTCATCAACGCGCAGCGTCATGAACCGGATGATGTCCTCATTGAGGCGCATGTTGCGCTCCATCTCGGCAACGGCATCGTGGGGAGAATCGATATTCATGAGGACGTAGTGTCCCTTCCGGTTCTTCTTGATCCGGTAGGCGAGATTACGGAGTCCCCAATATTCGGTTTTTGTGACCTTGCCGCCGCCTTCGGTTACGAAACCGGCGAGGCTCTCCGCCAAGTTCTCGACCTGTTGGCCCGAGATATCCCGGCGGGCGATAAAAACATGCTCATAGTACGGCATTGCTGCGTACTCCTTCTGGCTAATAAATGCCTGGTACCCCTTTCCCGTGTCTCAATAGGGCTCGAGGTGGTCCGAGGCGAAGCCGGCCAGAAATCCAGCCGGCAAGGAGCGTCGATAGGCGCAGGAATATACGTATATTCGGGACATTGTCCACTAATTGTCTTGCCTATGAATGAGCGGATAGCCTTGACATGGCGGCGGATATGGCACATTTCTCCGGCTACCAACCGAGGCGGAGGCAGGGTATTTCATGACACGCGCTTTTGTATTTCCGGGACAGGGCTCACAGGCAGTCGGTATGGGCAAGGAACTGGCCGAGGCCATGCCCGCCGCCAGACACCTGTTCCAAGAGGTTGACGAGGCTCTCACGCAAAACCTGACCAAGTTGATGTTCGAAGGTCCGGAGGACGAATTGATCCTCACCGAAAACGCCCAGCCTGCCCTGATGGCCGTGAGCCTGGGCGTGGTGCGCGCGCTTGAAGCGGAAGGGGGGCTGGATTTCGGCGCCTCGGCTTCGTTCGTCGCCGGGCACTCCTTAGGGGAATATTCGGCTCTTGCGGCCGCCGGCACCATCAGCGTGGCTGAAACGGCGCGACTTCTCAAAATCCGCGGCCAAGCCATGCAGCGGGCCGTGCCCGTGGGCCAGGGCGCCATGGCGGCGCTGATCGGCATTGATCTCGAGGTTGCGGCGGCTGTTGCCGAGGAAGCCGCCGAGGACCAGGTTTGCACCACCGCCAATGATAATGCGCCGGGCCAGGTCGTGGTGAGCGGGGACAAGGCGGCCGTCGAGCGTGCGGTTGAGCTTGCCAAGACCAAGGGCGCCAAACGGGCGGTTCTGCTGCCGGTCAGCGCGCCCTTTCATTGTTCGTTGATGGCTCCGGCGGCCGACGCGATGGCGGAGGCGCT
>CAYOOG010000009.1:0-19594 GCA_964405515.1 uncultured Alphaproteobacteria bacterium
TTATTGGTGCCCCTGGCCTGACTCGAACAGGCACGCCCGTAAGGACAACAGATTTTGAGTCTATCGCGTCTACCAATTCCGCCACAGGGGCACCGGGCTGGAATTCCCGGGCATCATAGCCAAGCGCCATAAGCCGTCAATGGGCGGATCGGCCCCTAATCCGCGCCGCCGGCCCAATTTGCCAGGGCGCGCACCGGCTGATATAGCCTCGGGCCATGCTGAGAAAGCTTTATGACTGGGTGATCGGGCTGGCGGGCCACCGCCACGCGCTGTGGGCGCTGGCGGGCATTTCCTTTATCGAGAGCTCGGTCTTTCCCATCCCGCCCGACGTACTGCTGATCCCCATGGTGCTGGCGGCGCCAACGCGGGCCTGGCGCATTGCCCTGGTGTGCACCGTGGCCAGCGTCTTGGGCGGCGCGGTGGGCTATGGCATCGGCTACTTTTTGTATGAAGGATTTGGCCGCCCGATCATCGAATTCTATGGCTACACGGAGCAGTTCGCCCGCTTCCAGGGCCAGTACAACGAGTTCAGCGCCTGGATTGTGGCCTTCTTCGGGCTCACGCCCTTTCCCTACAAGGTCATCACCATCGCCAGCGGCGTCACGGCGCTGGACCCCTTCACCTTTACCGTGACCTCGATTGTCTCGCGGGGCGCGCGGTTCTTCTTCGTAGCGGCGCTGCTGTGGCGCTTCGGCGAGCCGATCCGCGAGTTCATCGAGCGCCGCCTGGGGCTGCTTACCATCGTGTTTTTCGTTATGCTGTTCGGCGGTTTTGCACTTTTGAAATTCCTATGATGCAGCAGCTTCTTGCCTTCAACCGCAAACACCTCGCCGCCTGCACAACGGCGGGCAGCGCGCTGGCGCTCGCCACCGCCTACACGGCGCAATACGGGTTCGGGCTGCTGCCTTGCAGCCTCTGCCTCTATCAGCGTCTGCCCTATTGGGCGGGGCTGGGTCTGGCGTGCGCCGCAATACTGCTTTTGCGGAACGGGCGGGCCGCTTGGGCGCGAGTGTGTATCGGCCTTGCCGGGCTGGGATTCTTCATCGGCGCCGGGATCGCCGCTTTCCACGTCGGCGTTGAGCAGCACTGGTGGACAGGTTTTGAAACCTGTGTCGGGCCCACGGGCGCGGCAACGGTGGATGAACTGCTGGCGCAAATTACCAACACGCCCGTGGTGCGCTGCGACGAGGTGGCCTGGTCTCTTTTTGGTGTTTCGATGACCGCTTTTAATCTGGCCTACGGCCTGGCGCTCGCCGCCATGGTCGGGCTGGGGCTTCGGAGTACAAAGACGTGACGGCGCGAAAAAAATCACCGGCACGTAAACGTACCCGCGCCAGCGGTAATGGCGCAAAAAGAAGACGCGCGCACGGCGACCTCAGCCACCGCGACATGGTGGCGCGCATGATCCGCGTCGACCACGCGGGCGAGTACGGGGCGCTGCGCATTTACCAGGGCCAGCTCATGGTCATGCAGGACCGCGAGCCGGCCGAGACCGTCCGGAAAATGGCCGAGACGGAAAAGCAGCATCTTGAGACCTTCGAGGAGATGATCGTCGCGCACAAAGTCCGGCCGACGGCCCTCTCGCCCTTATGGGATTTGGCGGGGCTGGCCTTGGGCGCGGGCACCGCGCTGTTGGGCCCGAAGGCCGCCATGGCCTGCACGGCGGCGGTCGAGGAAGTCATTACCGAGCATTACGACGGCCAGGCGGCGCGCCTTGGCGAGACCGAGCCCGAGCTTAGAAAGGTCATCGAGAAGTTCCGCGCCGACGAGGAAGAACACCGGACCACGGCATTGGAACATGATGCCGAGGGCGCCCCGGGCTATGCTCTGATGTCCGGGGCCATCAAGGGCGGCTCCCGCCTCGCCATCTGGCTGTCGGAAAGAATCTGAGTTTATGGGAGACCTGAAAATTCGCCCCTTCGAGGGGGCGGACCGGGAAACCGTCGTGGCACTATGGCGCGCGGCGGGTTTGGAGATTCATTCCAAAGACCCCATCTCCAATGATCCCCACAAGGATATCGACTTCTGCCTTGCCGCTGCGGACGCGGCCCTGCTGGTCGGTGTCATGAATGGCGAAATCGTCGCCACGGCCATGACCGGCCACGATGGCCATCGCGGCTGGGTCTATTACCTGGGGGTGCACCCGGACCACCAAGGCAAGGGCCTCGGCCGGGTCATGATGTCGGCGGTGGAGGACTGGCTCAAGGCGCGCGGCGTACCCAAGATCAACCTGATGATCCGCGATACCAATTTAGAAGTGCAAACCTTTTACGAGCGCCTTGGCTACGCCACCTCGCCGCGCACGGTAATGTCAAAATGGTTGGATGGGTCGAGCTGATTAAGAAAAGCCCTACTCCGCTTCCAGTTCCGTATCCCAATAGAGAAAGTCGGCCCAGCTGTCGTGCAGGTAGTTGGGCGGGTAGCGCCGGCCGTTCTTGTGCAGGTCCTGGGTGGTTGGCCGGTAGGGCTTGGTCGCCGGGTGCATGCCGCACTCCCTTGGCAGGCGTCCGCCCTTGGTGATGTTGCACTTGGCGCAGGCGGCGATAACGTTGCCCCAGGTGGTCTTGCCGCCCTGGGACTTCGGCACCACGTGGTCGAAGGTCAGGTCGTCATTGGTGCCGCAGTACTGGCAGGTGAAGCAATCACGCAGGAACAGGTTAAACCGCGTGAAGGCCGGGAACTTGGCGGGGCGGATATAGCGCTTTAGGGAGACCACGCTGGGTACGTGCATCTCGAAGCCGGGTGAATGCACCTTGCGCTCGTATTCCGAGACGATATCGACGCGGGAAAGGAACACCGCCTTGATCGCGTCCTGCCAGGACCAGAGCGATAAGGGGTAGTAGCTGAGCGGCCGGTAATCGGCGTTCAGAACCAAGGCCGGGCAACTATCAAGCGGCGTGCCGGTCACGGGCGCATCCCCTTTATCCCAAAGATTCAAGCGAGACCATAGCCTAGCTGAGACGGCGGCACAACAAGCCGGGCCAAGTCCCCGCCCCGCCTTTGGAATCATGGCGGCAAGCTTATTGGCTCATGTGCTTACCCTTCCCAATCATTCGGCTATACTCCCCTATCCAACATTCCACCGAGCGGGGCAGAACATGATCAGGCATAGCGTTACGGGCGGCGGCGGGCTGGAACTGGCGGTTTACGAGACCGGCAACAGCGAAGGCCCGGCCATTTTATTGATACACGGCTTTAAGCAATGCCACCTTTGCTGGTCGCGCCAGTTCGACAGCCCGCTTGCCGCCGAGTTCCGCCTGATCGCCATGGATCTGCGCGGCCACGGCAGCTCGGCCAAGCCCTTGGCGGCGGAAAACTACGAGGACGGTGGGCTTTGGGGGGCGGACGTGGCGGCGGTGATCGAGGCCCTGGGCCTGTCCAAGCCCCTTTTGGCCGGCTGGTCCTTCGGCGGCTACCTTATCGGGGAATACCTCAATGCCGACGGCGACGTCGCCCTCGGCGCCATCAACTTCATCGGCTCGGTGAGCAAGATCGGCACGCCAGACGGCGAGACCTTCATGGGCCCGAGCCTGCTGGAGAACATGGAGAACATGATGTCGCCGGACCTGGCGGCCAATATTCAGGCCACGAGAAAATTCGTCGCCGCCTGCACCGCCCAGCCCATGCCCCGAGACGAGTTCGAAACGGCGCTGGCCTACAACATGCTGGTGCCGAACGAGGTCCAGATGGCTTCCATCGCCCGCGTCGCCGACCTGGACGAAACGCTGGCCGCCGTAACCGTGCCCACCCTGGTAAGTCACGGCACGGCGGATGCGCTGCTGTTGCCGAGCATGGCCGAGCATATCGCCGCTCAGGTGCCAAACGGGAAGCTTTCGCTTTACGAGGGCGTCGGCCACTCGCCTTTCTATGAGGATGCGGAGCGCTTTAACGGTGAGCTGGCGGCGTTAGCGCGCGAGATCAATTAACGGCGTTGCCGCCGCCTCCCACTCCCCCTTCCCATCCACCAGATGAGCGCAAGAGCGACCTTGGGGTGGATGGGAAGGGGGAGTGGGAGGCTTCCAGGCTTTGAATTTAAGTGCCGCGAAAGTGCTCGAAGTAATGCCAGAATAGCCGCGCCGCAACCGACCGCCAGGGCCGCCAAGGCTCGGCCAGTTCGTCCATTTCCGCCACCTTGGGGCGCGCCTCCAGGCCGAACAGATCCCGCGCGGCGTTTTGCAGCACCAAGTCACCGGCGGGCCAGACGTCCGCGCGGCCAAGGGTAAACATCAAATAGATCTCCGCCGTCCAGCGCCCGATACCGGGCAGCTCCATGAGCCGCGCCGAGGCCTCCTCGTCGCTTAAGTCTTCCAAAGCCCCGAGGTCCAGTTCGCCGCGGCTGACGGCCTGGGCCAGGGCGCGGGCGTAACGGATTTTCTGGGTGCTCAGGCCGACCTTCCTGAGCGTGGTCTGGCGAACCGCCAATACCTTGGGCGGAGTGAGCGGCTTTACCCGGGCCGCCAGCCGCGCCCAGATGGCGTTGGCGCTGGCCACAGACAATTGCTGCTCGACAATAATGTGCAGCAGGGCCTCGAAGCCGGGCCGGCGGCGGAAGGGCACGGAATCCCCCGCCTGGATACCTTGCTTGGTCCAGGCCGGTCCGCCGGTGAGCTCTAAAATATCTGCGAGGCGCCGGTCACGCTCGACCAACTGATTGAGGCCCCGGCGCAGGGCAGCGGGGCTGTGGATCAGGACCGGATCGGCGTTCGCGCTTCGCACGCGCTTATTCCGGAAGGTGGATGGTGCCGTCGGGGGCGATCGGCCAATGGGGATTCCAGGCGACCTCCCAGGAATGGCCATCGAGGTCGGCGAAATAGCCGGAATAGCCGCCCCAGACGGCTTCCTCCGCCGCCTTCAGCAGCTTGCCCCCGGCCTCGACGGCGGCGGCCAGGAGCTCGTCCACCTGCTCCTTGGCGCGGGTGTTGTGGGCCAGCGCGATGCCGTCCGCTCCGGCCTCGGGCGACCGCCTGCCGGTTTCGGCGGCAAAGTCGGCGCGGGGATAGAGGCTGAAGACAAAGCCGTTCATCTGAAAGAAAACGATGCCCTCGTTGCTCGCCGCCGAGGCCTTCCAGCCCAGGCCTTGTTCATAAAATTTTCGCGCCGCGCCAAGATCGCCGACCGCCAGGGTGATTACACTGATCCTCTGCTCCATTAGATGCGCCATCGCGGCTTCCCCTATTTCCCTTTGCGTATGGCCAAGATTCCTGGCACATCGGAACGGTCATGGCAAAGACTTCTCCTCTCTCCGGGCAGGCGGTGACGCGCTTCGCCCCCAGCCCCAACGGCTACCTTCACCTGGGCCACGCCTACGCGGCGCTGGTGGCCCGGGACCGGGCAGACGCGGCGGGCGGGCGCTTTCTGCTGCGCCTTGAGGACATCGACCGGGGCCGGGCGCGCGCCGAGTTCGAGGCCGCCATTTATGAAGACCTGGCCTGGCTCGGTCTCGACTGGGAGACGCCCGTGCGCCGCCAAACGGAGCACTTCGGCGATTACCAGGCGGCGCTCGACAGGCTTGAAGAGCTGGCCGTGACCTACCCCTGCTTTTGCACCAGAAAAGATATTCAGGCTGAAATCGCCGCCGCCGGGGACGCGCCTCATGTTTCTCCCGGCGGGCCCGCCGGTGAAAATATTGGCCAGGTCTATCCCGGCACCTGCCGGACCCTGGACCCGGAGACCCGAATGCGGCGCATCGAGACGGGCGAGGCCTATGCCCTGCGGCTTGATATCACCAAGGCCATGATGCTGGCCGAGAGCGCAAGTTCGGGGCCGCTCTCCTGGTGGGAGCTTGGATCAGATGGCGGGGGGCGTCAGGTGCTGTGCGAGCCGGCGGCGCTCGGCGACGTGGTGCTGGCGCGCAAGGATATTCCGACCAGCTACCATCTGGCGGTCACCGTGGACGATCACTTGCAAGGCGTGACTTTGGTGACGCGGGGCCGGGACCTCGCCCCCACCACCCATATTCACAGGCTGCTACAGGCGCTGCTGGGCTACGCCACGCCTGACTACCTGCATCACCGGCTCATCGACGACGAGTTGGGCGAGAAGCTCTCCAAGCGCAAGGGCTCGCCCGCTCTGCGGGACCTGCGCGAGGCCGGCACCACACCCACCGAGGTGTGGCAGACCTTGGGCTTCAAGCCCGGCGCCTAAAGTTTGGCGATTTCCACGTCCAGGGCGACGATCAGCGACGCGCATTCCGGCAGGTGCTTGGCCTCGGTTTCCAGAATGGCGCGGAAGGCGCGCTTCTTGAAATCCATGACGTCGAGGTCAACCCCCGCCCCCGATTGCCGGGCTGCGTCGGCAACGATATCGATCATGCGTTCGGCCCCGTGCAGCCGCCCCCACAGGTAGTCGTTTTCCCGGTCGCCACGGCTAAAAAAGGCGCCGAAGTGATCGAGCGCCACGCCGCGCAAGGGCGTGTGGCCGACGCCCGGCGACAGGGTGTTGGCGTCGTTGGGGCTGATCCGGTCCACCAATATTTCATTGAACTCTCCCAAATCGCGCCACTGGGTCACGCCGAAGGTCATGACATCCCAAAAAGCGAACCCCAGGTAATCCACCAGCAGTTCATGGCTTGCAGTGTCGCCCCACTTTGCAGGGTCCATGCCGGCCAATAACCGATCCAACCCTTCGTTGGTTGAAATCAAATCAATATGCTCCGCTACACCCTCGATGAAGCGGTCCATGGCCTCGCCGTGGGCGTCCACGAAATCACTAGTCTCGGCCATTCGGCCTTCCGGCGCCTCGGGCAGCGCGCCCCCGAACAACGCGCGCAGTTCGGCACTCAGGTCGCCGTCCAGGAAGTCACCGTTGTCGTATTTGCGCAACTCGCCGAGGGTTTCATAGAAACCCGCCTTCAGCTCGTTCAGCATTTCCGGCGTCACGCTTTTGAAGGCATCTTCACCCAGTCGCCCGTAAAGAAGATTGATGCGTTGGATCACCAGACGCACGCGGCGGCGGCGAAACTCCACGTCAAAGCGCAACAAGAAGAATACCCAGGCCGGCATGTCCTCGCCCGGCCCCACGCGGCCCGTCGGCGGCAGCACGCCCTTGCCCGGGAGAATGTCCCGGCGCCGCGCCCAATCCTCCAGCACACCGTGGACGAAGCGGCCGCCGATCTTGTCGTATTCAATGCCGCATTGCCCGGCAACGATGCGGCTGAGGTAGTCCAGCACCCCGGCGATCTTTAGTCGCGCATAGCCTTGATAGGCGTAGCCCGCGTCCCGCGCCGCCTGGGTGCTGGCGGCCTTGCGCCAATGCCCGATCTGCTCGGCGCTGGCGCCGGGCATGACGCTGCCGTCGGACAAGCCCGCCACCAGTTGGTCGACATGGGGCGCCGTGGCGTCGACCACGGCCTTGGTGCGCCGCATCTGCTCGTTGAATTCGCGGATCCAGGCGAGGTCGTTGTGGATGGGCTCGTTTCGCGGCAGGTCGGAAAGCGCGCCTTTAAGTGTTCGCAGAAGTCCCGGAACCCGGCCGGAAGGCGGCGGGCCGGCCTCGCGCGGGTGCGGATCGATATAGACCAGCCGCCGGTCGACTTCGCGGTAAGCCGGGCGGCTGCTGATCGACTGCACCGCATCGTCGAAGGGTTTGTTGTTCAAGACGCTGCCGTCGATAAACGATGTCAGGTCCGGGTCCATGCCGGCGGCCATATAGCGCTTGAACTGCCGGCGGATGAAGCCGCCGCGCTTGGCCCAGGCGCGTCCCTGTTCCGCCATCAGATTGTCCACGTCGCGCAATTGCGTGGGCGGGAAGGCGCCGGGAAAACTTGATGTGGCGCGCGCCGCGAATGCCAGACCGGGAATATCTCCGGGGCCGAAGTCGTCGATGACCTCTCCGCCGCGCCAGCGCCGGTAGGTGAATTTCAAGGTGTGTTTGTGCTCGCGTTCGACCACCACCGGCGGGTCGTGCAGGGGAATGAACTGCCGGTAGCCGAAGAAATCCGTAAGGTTGACGAACAGTTCAAGCGCCTGACCGGACGGCATGAGCGAGGCCTCGGGCGCCGGCGGCTCGCCCATGTCCGCGACCGCGCGGTACATCAAATCCAGCATGTGCGGCCCGCTGAACGGCGGTTTCAGGCGGCGAATGCGCAGCAGCATGGCAAGTTTGTTCAGGAACTCCGCCCGCATGTAGCGCTGGCCCAACTTGTACCTGGCGAACAAACGGATGAGCGGCCCGAACAGCCACTTGGCGAAGCCCTTGGACTTGTCCTTGGTCATGAGGCCGTCGACGTCGGCGTCGCGCAGCCACATGTCCCGCTGATGGTCGAGGTCGAGGTCGTGGGCAATGGCCCGCGCCAGCATGATGCCGTTGATGCCGCCGGCGGAGGTGCCGGCCACGGTATCAACCACCACGCGCAGGCTCAAATCATCGGCCAGGGCCTGGAGAAGTTCAAAGTAGACGATTTCGCTGTCGCATTCGCGGCTGTTCTGGGCCACGGCATCGGTGTAGCAAAGTTCGCGTCGGCGTTCCTGGTCGGGTTCGATGTGATAGGCGCGCGAGGCCCGCACCAATTTATGAATTTCCTTGGTCACGCCGTGCATGTATATGGCCAGCGAGATGCCGCCGTAACACACCAGAGCCAGACGAAGTTCCTTCTCGCGCAAGGGCCGGGCCTTTCGAAGTGATCAAATCCGCCCTATCATGCACCTAGAGCCCTTCCGGCCCTAATGGAATCAATGCCTTGAGCAGCGAAGACCCCGGCCTAGACCGGCACCGCCTCACGACCGAGCGGCTTGAATTGCGCCCGCTGGAGGCCACGGACGCCGCAACGATCCAGCGGCTCGCGGGCGACGCCCAAGTCGCCCGGATGACCGCCCATATTCCCCACCCCTACCCGGACGGCCTGGCCGAAACCTGGATCGCCGAGACACGTGCGGATCTCGCCAAGGGCGACGACGTCACCCTGGGACTGGAGCCCATCGACCGCGCCTTACTAGAGCACGGCGATTCCCTGATCGGCGCCATGCGCCTTAACATTTGTGATGGGGGCGATGAGGCCCAAATGGGCTTTTGGATCGGCCTGCCCTATTGGGGACGGGGCTTGGCCACGGAAGCGGCAATCGCCATGATCGCTCACGGGTTCAATGTGCTCGGCCTCGACTACATCTGGGCCGGACACATGGACGAAAATCCGGCCTCGGGCCGGGTGCTGGAGAAGGCCGGCTTCACCCACGAGAGGGCTTACGACTGCGACCGCCCGGCCCACGGCACGATCAGCGACGCCCAACGTTATGGAATCCGGCGGGCGGGCAGTTAGCCGGCGTCCGCCAATTCAAAAACCACGTTGCTCACGGCCACGAGCGCAGCCATGCGCGCGGCCAGCCGCCCGGCCAGCTCGGCGCAGAGGCCGTCAATTTCGATGGTGACGTGCATGGTGGAACCGCTGCCGTTCAGCGCGCTTTCGACGCGCCGGGGCACCAGATCATTTATGACAAAGAATTCCAATACGCGCGCCAAAGCCGCCGGGTGAGGCTCGGCGTGCAAACGGTATGTGGTGGTATCAGTGGCTGGGCTGGATTTGGTCATGACGGACAAACTTCTCATTGAGTGTGAACAGGCTAGCGATAAGGCCCCGGCCCCTAAGGAGGACCGGGCCGCTAATAAGGTTGCCCGTAAGCACTATGGAAGTTCGTACGTTCATGGGCGGTGAGTTTAGGGAGCGCCCGGCAAAGGTCAACGGATGAGCGCCGGATTCCCGGCATCACGCCCAAAAAAGCAAGGAAAGATCGCGGGGCGTGGGGCCGCGCGCAAGATTGTTAGGTGGCGCCCCCCACCACATCAACGATGTCGGCCATGATGGCGGCGAGCTGGTAGTCCTTCGGCGTGTAGATCCGGGCCACGCCCTGGGCCTTCAGGGCCTCGGCATCGTCCGGTGGGATGATGCCGCCGACCACGACGGGCAACTTGCCGAGCCCCAATTCCGACAGGTCCGCCAGAACCTCGCCCACCAGCGGTCCGTGGCTGCCGGACAGGATCGATAATCCGACCACGTGCACGCCTTCTTCCAGAGCCGCTTCGGCGATCTGGCGGGGCGTCGAGCGGATGCCCTCGTAGACAACTTCGAAGCCGGCGTCGCGGGCGGCCACGGCGATCTGCTCGGCGCCGTTGGAATGGCCGTCGAGGCCGGGCTTGCCGACCAGCATCTTGATCGGCGCGCCAATTTTCTTCGCCACTTTTTCCGCCTCGGCCCGCACCTCGGCCAGAGCCTCGCGCGCGCCACCACCTGCACCGCCACCGATACCCGCCCCAATACCCGTTGGCGCACGGTACTCGCCGAAAACATCGCGCAAGGTTTGGCCCCACTCGCCGGTTGTCGCACCCGCGTGGGCCGCCGCAATGGATGCATCCATAATGTTGCGGCCTTCGCTCGCCGCCGCGCGCAATTCAGCCAGGGCGGCGTCGACTGCCGCGCCGTCACGGGCCGTGCGCCAGGCCTGAAGCGCCTTCACTTCGGCCGCCTCGGCCGCCGGGTCAACAACCAGAAAACCGGTGTCGTCGCTGGCCGTCAGCGGCGAAGGTGCGGTCTCGGTGAAAGCGTTGACACCGACCACGATCTGCTCGCCCGATTCAATCGCCGCCAGCCGGGCCGCGTTCGATTCCACCAGGCGCTGCTTCATGTAGCCAGATTCCACCGCCGCCACGGCGCCGCCCATGTCATCGACCTGCCGGAATTCCGCCATGGCTTCCGCCTTTAACTCCGCGACCTTATTCGCCACCACGGGAGAGCCGTTGAACAAATCGCCGTAGTCAAGCAAGTCGGTTTCGTTGGCTACAATCTGTTGCAGGCGCAGGCTCCACTGCTGGTCCCAGGGGCGCGGCAGGCCGAGAGCTTCGTTCCAGGCCGGCAACTGCACGGCGCGGGCGCGGGCGTCCTTTGAGAGAACAACCGAAAGCATCTCAAGCAAAATACGGTAGACGTTGTTTTCCGGCTGCTGCTCGGTCAGGCCCAATGAGTTGACCTGTACGCCGTAACGGAAGCGGCGGTACTTTTCGTCCTCCACGCCGTAACGGGAGCGGCAAATATCATCCCACAGTTCAGTGAAGGCGCGCATCTTGCAAAGTTCGGTGACAAACTTGATGCCCGCGTTGACGAAGAAACTTATCCGCCCGACAACCTTTGGGAAATCCTGATCCGCCACCTGGCCACCGGCCTTGACCTGATCCAAAACGGCGACGGCCGTGGACAGCGCATAGGCCAGTTCCTGTACCGGCGTCGCCCCGGCTTCCTGCAAATGATAGGAGCAGACGTTGGTGGGATTCCACTTGGGCATTTCGGCCACGGTAAAGGCCACCACGTCGGCCAACAGTTTCATGGACGGCCCGGGCGGGAAGATATGCGTGCCCCGGCTGAGGTATTCCTTGATGATGTCGTTCTGCACCGTGCCGGCGAGGGTCTTGCGGTCGGCGCCCTGTTTTTCGGCAAGCGCCACGTAAAGCGCGAGCAGCCATGGCGCCGCCGCGTTGATGGTCATGGAGGTATTCATGCGCTCGAGCGGGATGCCCTCGAACAGGGCTTCCATGTCGCCCAAGTGGCGCACCGGCACGCCGACCTTGCCGACCTCGCCCCGGGCGTGGGCGTGGTCGCTGTCGTAGCCGGTCTGCGTCGGCAGGTCGAAGGCGATGGAGAGGCCGGTTTGGCCACGCGCCAGGTTGGTGCGGTAGAGCTCGTTGGAGGCCTTGGCCGAGGTATGGCCGGAATAGGTGCGAATCAGCCAGGGCCGGTCGCGTTCCCGCTCCGGCATGCCGTTGCCTCCCTTTCCGGCTTTATCTTCGGCCATTACGTCCTCCCGTGCCGCCCACAGGCGGCGGCCAGAGCATTATACCACGTGTTGCGGCGCAAAAAAGCTTGCCTTCCAGCGTAAGCTTGGGAAAAATGGCCTATAAGGGGCCGGGCGTGAGCCGGTTTTGTGCAGTGCACACAAGCCAAACTGGCCGGCAGACCCGGAAATCAGGCACGAATCAAGGGATACAGCGGATTATGGCCAAGAAAGAAGCGGCGGCGGAGCCGGAGGCCCAGGAAGAGGGCGAACGCAAGGACTTGTATGAAATCGGCGAGATTCCGCCCCTGGGGCACGTGCCGAAGCAAATGTACGCCTGGGCCATCCGGCGTGAACGCCACGGCCCGCCCGAGGACGCCATGCAGATCGAGGTGGTGGAAACCCCGGAAATCGATTCCCACGATGTGCTGATTCTGGTGATGGCGGCAGGGGTCAACTACAACGGCGTTTGGGCGGCGCTCGGCACGCCCATTTCGCCCTTCAACGCCCACGGCGCCGATTATCACATCGCCGGATCGGACGCTTCCGGCATCGTCTACAAGATCGGCAACAAGGTCACCCGCTTCAAGGTCGGCGACGAAGTGGTCGTGCACTGTAACCAGGACGACGGCGACGACGAGGAATGCAACGGCGGCGACCCCATGTTCTCACCCTCCCAGCGCATCTGGGGCTATGAAACACCGGACGGCTCCTTCGCCCAGTTCGCCCGCGTGCAGGTGCGCCAAGTCATGCCTCGGCCCCTGCACCTGACCTGGGAGGAAAGCGCCTGCTATACCCTGACGCTGGCCACCGCTTACCGCATGCTGTTCGGCCATAGGCCCCACATCCTGCGGCCCGGTCACAACGTGCTGGTCTGGGGCGCCTCGGGCGGGCTTGGCTCCATGGCCGTGCAATTGATCGCCGCCGCCGGGGCCAACGCCATCGGCGTGATATCCGACGATTCAAAAAAGGAATTCGTCATGTCGTTGGGCGCCAAGGGCGTTATCAACCGCAAGGAGTTCGACTGCTGGGGCTCCATGCCCAAGGTCGAGGACGCCGAAGCCTACGGCGCCTACATGAAAAAGGTGCGGGCATTCGGCAAGGCCATTTGGGGATTCACCGGCAAGGGCAACGACGTGGATTTCGTTTTCGAGCATCCCGGCGAGGCGACTTTTCCGGTGTCCTGTGTTGTCGTCAAGCGCGGCGGCATGGTGGTCTTTTGCGCTGGCACCACGGGCTACAACCTGACCATGGATGCGCGCTTTGTCTGGATGCGCCAGAAGCGCATTCAGGGCAGCCACTTTGCAAATCTGAAACAGGCGGCCCAGGCAAACCTGCTGATGATCGAACGCCGCATCGACCCCTGCATGTCGGAGGTCTTCTCGTGGGCCGATATCCCCCGCGCCCACACCAAGATGTTCAACAACGAGCATAAGCCGGGCAACATGGCGGTGCTGGTTTCGGCCCGCTATCCGGGGCTGCGCACCGTCGAGGACTGCATCGAAGCAGCGACCGGTTAGACGCGCCATGGCTGTTCTCGACAATCTTTTCGAGCTTTGCGCCAAGGCCGTCACGGCGGCGGACGGGCTATACGCCGATGCGCGGGCGGCGCTGTCGGCGCGGCTCACCAAGGACGGCAGGGTTTCGGCCAAGGCCCTGGAAGCGGACCAGTCGAGCGCCCATGGTTTTGCCTGGTTCGGCACCTATGTAGAGGCCCTGCGCCAGACGCTCGGTTGGGCCGAAGCGCTCAAGGGCGAAGGCCGCCTGCGGGAGCTTGAAACCCTGATCCTGCAATGCGCTTTCGGTGAATACCTGGCGCAGATGGCCGGCGGCATTCCCATGAGCCAGGGCGAAATAGTGCGGCCCCATGATTTAGGCGTAGACGCCGGGGCGATTGCAAAGTTCCGCACGGCGGCCGTCGACACGCTTATCACCCAGGGCAACAGCCCCGCCGCCCGCGCCGCGATCGCGGAACTGGTAGAAGGCGGGCTCGATAGCGGCGACTTCGGCGACCACGGCCTGGACGAAACGCTAAGCATGGTGCGCGAGCAGTTCCGCCGCTTTGCCGATGACCAGGTGGTGCCCCATGCCCACGGCTGGCATCTGGCCGACGAACTGATCCCCATGACCGTGGTCGACCAGATGTGCGAGCTTGGCGTCTTCGGCCTCACCATACCGGAGGAATACGGCGGGCTCGGGCTGGGCAAGATCGCCATGTGCGTGGTCTCCGACGAACTCTCGCGGGGCTACATCGGCGTCGGCTCTTTGGGCACGCGCTCCGAGATCGCCGCCGAGTTGATCATGTGTGGCGGCACCGAAGAGCAGAAACAGGCCTGGCTGCCGCGCATTGCCAGCGGCGAGGTTTTGCCGACTGCGGTCTTCACCGAACCCAACGTCGGCTCCGACCTGGGCTCGCTGCGCACACGGGCGGCACGCGACGGCGACACCTATAGCGTCACCGGTAATAAGACCTGGATCACCCACGCCTCGCGCAGCGACATGATGACCTTGTTGGCGCGAACCAACACGGACGAGAAAGGCTACAAGGGCCTCTCTATGTTCCTGGCTGAAAAGCCACGCGGCACGGGCGACGATCCCTTCCCGGCCAAGGGCATGAGCGGCGGCGAAATCGAGGTTCTCGGCTATCGCGGCATGAAGGAATACGAGCTGGCCTTCGACGGTTTCGAAGTACCGGCCGAGAACCTGCTCGGCGGCAGCGAGGGTAACGGCTTCAAGCAGCTCATGGCGACCTTTGAATCGGCGCGTATCCAGACCGCGGCGCGGGCCACCGGCGTTGCCCAGTGTGCGCTGGAACTGGGCTTGCGCTACGCGACGGAACGTATCCAGTTCGGCAAGCCGATCTACGCCTTCCCCAGGGTTTCGTCGAAGATCGCCTGGATGGTGGTCGAGGTCATGGTGGCGCGGCAGTTGGCTTACTATGCCGCGCGATCCAAGGACAGCGGCGTGCGTTGTGATCTGGAAGCAGGCATGGCCAAGTTGCTGGCGGCGCGGGTCGCCTGGGCCAACGCCGACAACGCCCTGCAAATTCACGGTGGCAACGGATACGCTCTTGAATATCCCATCAGCCGCGTGCTGTGCGACGCGCGCATCTTGAATATTTTCGAAGGTGCCGCGGAAATTCAGGCCCAGGTCATCGCCCGTCGCCTGTTGGAAGGCAACCGCTAGAATCTGTACGATGGCCAGGCCATGAACCCTATCGCCTTCCTCTTGCCCCTCGCCCTGTTGGCCGTGTTGGCAGTGCTGGCGCTGGGTATCACCTCCATGCTTAAGGGTGGTGAGTTCAACAAGAAATATGGCAACCTGCTGATGCGCTGGCGCGTCGGGCTGCAAGGCTTGGCGCTGGTGCTGATCGTGATCTCACTGGTGGTCGGTAATGGTTAAGCTTTCCAAGATCTACACCAAGGGCGGCGACGACGGCGAAACGTCATTGGGCGGCGGCAGCCGCGTCGCCAAGCACGACCCGCGCGTGGCCGCCTATGGCGCCGTCGACGAGGCCAACGCCACCATCGGCTTGGCGCGCCTGCACACAACAGGCAGCGCCGACGACATGCTGGCGCGCATTCAAAACGACCTGTTTGATGTGGGCGCCGATCTTGCGCGCCCGGGCGGCGGCGAGGGGGAGGCAGAAAGCGAAGTACTGCGCACGGTGGAGGCCCAGGTGGAACGGCTGGAGTATGAAATCGACGCCATGAACGAAAACCTCGAGCCCCTGAGCTCTTTTACATTGCCCGGCGGAACGGCGGCCTCGGCCCACTTGCACCTGTCGCGCACCGTGGTCAGGCGGGCGGAGCGGCAGGTCAGCAAGTTAATGGCCGGCGAAGCCGTCAATCCGCTGGCGCTTAGGTACCTTAACCGGCTTTCGGACCACCTTTTTGTGCTCACCCGGCACCTCAATGACGACGGCAACCTGGACGTGCTCTGGGTGCCCGGCGACAACCGCTAGCCGTGGCGACTTCGCCTAATTGATTGAAATCATAGTAGTACCGGCAATTATGTAATTTATTGTGCAGTGCAAAAAAAGTGCTAGAATGCGCGCCCTGCTGCGGCCGCTCGCGTCCTTGGGCGGCGCTTTGTTGAATACTGGAGAAATTTGCCGATGAAGGTTCTGGTCCCGGTCAAACGGGTTGTCGATTACAACGTGAAGATCCGCGTCAAGTCGGATAACACGGGCGTGGAGCTCGCCAACGTCAAGATGTCCATGAACCCCTTTGACGAGATCGCCGTCGAGGAAGGCATTCGCTTACGCGAGGCCGGCACGGCGGAGGAATTGATCGTCGTTTCAATCGGCCCGCAAAAGGCGCAGGAGACCATCCGCACGGCGCTCGCCATGGGAGCCGACCGGGGCATTCTCGTGGTCACGGACGACGAGGTGGAACCCCTGGCCGTCGCAAAAATTCTGAAGGCCGTTGTAGAACAGGAATCTCCCGAGCTCGTAATGCTTGGCAAGCAGGCCATCGACGACGACAGCAACCAGACGGCGCAAATGTTGGCGGCACTTCTTGATTGGCCCCAGGGCACCTTTGCCTCGAAGTTGGAATTGTCCGACGGCAAGGCGGAAGTCACACGCGAAGTGGACGGCGGTTTGAACGTCGTCTCCATCGACATGCCGGCAATCGTCAGTGTTGACCTGCGCTTGAACGAGCCGCGTTACGCCTCGCTGCCCAACATCATGAAGGCAAAGAAGAAGCCCATTGATGAAAAGACACCTGCCGATTACGGCGTCGACATCAGCCCCCGCATTACGACCTTGAAAGTGGAAAACCCGCCGAAACGCGAAGCCGGCGTAATCGTGGAATCCGTCGAGGAACTTGTGGCTAAATTGCGCACCGAAGCGGGGGTCATCTGATGAGTATTCTTTGTCTGGCCGACCACGACAATAGCGAGCTGAAACCCGCGACCCTTAACACCGTTACAGCAGCCACGCAGTTTGCCGGTCATGCCGGCGGCGAGGTGCACGTATTGGTGGCCGGAAGCGGCTGCGCCGCCGTGGCCGAGGCGGCTGGAAAGATTGAAGGCGTGACCAAGATTCTTTTGGCCGATGACGCCTCACTTGAACATCAGGTGGCGGAGCCGATGGCCGCACTTCTACAAGGCCTGGCTGGTGATTACGACGGCATCTTCGCCGCCGCCACGACCACCGGCAAGAATGTCCTGCCTCGCCTGGCGGCGCTCTTGGACGTCGCGCAAGTCTCCGAGATCAGCGAAGTGGTTTCGGCGGATACGTTTGTCCGGCCGATCTACGCCGGCAACGCCATGGCCACGGTGCAATCCAGCGACCAGAAAAAGGTCGTCACGGTGCGCGGCACGGCCTTCCCCGCCGCCGCCGACAGCGGCGGCTCGGCGGCGGTTGAAAACGTCGAGGCGCCGGCGGACCCGGGCAAGTCCCGCTACCTGCGCGATGAATTCACGGAATCCGACCGTCCGGAACTGACCGCGGCGAAGATCATCATTTCCGGTGGCCGGGGCATGCAGAGCGGCGAAAACTTTGCCATGCTCGAATCCATAGCCGACAAGCTGGGGGCCGGCGTAGGCGCCAGCCGCGCCGCCGTCGATGCCGGGTTCGTGCCCAACGATTATCAAGTAGGCCAGACCGGCAAGGTCGTGGCGCCGGAGCTTTACATCGCCGTCGGCATATCGGGCGCCATTCAGCATCTCGCGGGCATGAAGGACAGCAAGGTTATCGTCGCCATCAACAAGGATGAAGAAGCGCCCATTTTCCAGGTCGCCGATTACGGCCTGGTAGCGGACCTGTTCAAGGCGCTGCCGGAACTGGAAGCGGAGCTCGCCAAGGAATGACAAGATGATTGAAAAAATTGGCGTCATCGGCGCCGGACAGATGGGCAACGGGATTGCCCACGTGTGCGCCCTTAAGGGTTACGAGGTTGTGCTCGTGGACGTGGACCAGGAGCACCTTGATAAAGCCGTGGAGACCATCCGCCGGAATATGGAACGCCAAGTCAAACGCAATCTGATCAGCGGCGAGGACGAGGCAGCTGCACTCGGCCACATTCATGGTGCGGTCGGGCTTGATAATCTGAAAGAGGCGGACCTCATCATCGAAGCGGTGACCGAGAACGAAGACATAAAGAAAGAGATTTTGATCGAGCTTTGCCCGCACCTGAAACCCGAAGCTCTTGTTGCATCCAATACTTCATCGATTTCCATTACGCGACTGGCTTCGGTCACCGACCGGCCCGAACAGTTCATGGGCATGCACTTCATGAACCCGGTGCCAATGATGAAGTTGATCGAATTGATCCGCGGTATCGCCACCTCCGAGGAGACCTTCAGCACAGTCCGCGAGCTGACCATCAAACTCGACAAGGAGCCGGCCAATTCAGAGGACTTCCCGGCCTTTATCGTCAACCGCCTGTTGCAGCCCATGATAAACGAAGCGGTCTATACGCTTTACGAAGGCGTGGGCTCGGTCGAAGCCATCGACATCGCAATGAAGCTTGGCGCCAATCACCGCATGGGGCCGTTGGAGCTGGCCGACTTTATCGGCTTGGACGTATGCCTCGCCGTCATGCAGGTGCTCTATGAGGGCCTGGCCGATAGCAAGTACCGGCCCTGTCCCTTGCTGGTCAAATACGTCGAGGCCGGATGGCTCGGCAAAAAGACCGGCCGAGGCTTCTACGACTATTCCGGCGACGTGCCGGTGCCGACGCGCTAAGACCTAATCCCCCTCCGCTATCACCGCCTCTATTAGCGCCACGGCCGCGTCGCTGTCCCACTCTGCGGGGCCGATCAGGCGGCCGACCACGTACCCCTTGGCGTCCACAAGCACCGTCGTGGGCAGACCGGTCGCCCCTAAGGAGCGGCCAAGGCGATTGGCCTTATCCAGGTAAAGCGCCAGATTTTCCACGCCGACCTCATCCATGAAGGCCTGGGCCTTTTCGCGCCCGGCACGATCAACGGATATGGCCACGACGGTAAAATCCGCGCCGCCCAGGTCTCGTTCCAGCCGGTCGAGGGAGGGCAGCTCGCGGCGGCAGGGGGCACACCATGTGGCCCAGAAATTCAACAAGACCACGCGGCCCCGGAAATCGGCGATCGTGATCTTGGCCCCGTCCTCGTTCTCGAAAACCTTAGCGCTTACTGGCTTGCGCGGCCTGGAGGGGATAAAATTGGCCATATCGTCCACGGCCAGCCGGTCCAGGTCATCGGTTGACAGGGCCCCATTGGTTGCCAGAGGCCCATTACCCGTGCTAGTCGCGTCCTCTAATTCGTTGGAATTCGGGGATTCGGGGGATTGTGGGCCTTGCAGCGCCCACAGAACCATTAGCGCCAGGGCCACAAGGGCAAGGGCGGACAAGGCTTGAGTTCGGGATATTCTTGAGAACATGGGTTCCAGGGCGATGGCGGGAAACGGTGAGAGATGAGTAAAAAGAAATCAGATCAGGGCCGGGGCGGCGGCGAGGCGAACCGCATGTGGGGTGGCCGTTTCAGCGGCGGTCCAGCGCAAATTATGGAGCAAATCAACGCCTCGATCAATTTCGACCGGCGGCTATACGCTCAGGATATTGCCGCGTCCAAGGCCCATGCCGAAATGCTGGCGGCGGCGCGTATTATTTCCGAGGCCGACGCCAAGGCCATTTCGGACGGGCTCGACACGATTCGGGCGGAAATTGAGGCCGGTGAATTTGCTTTCACGGCGGCCCTCGAGGATATCCACATGCACGTCGAGGCGCGGCTTGGCGAGTTAATCGGCGAGGCCGCCGGGCGGCTGCACACGGCGCGGTCGCGCAACGACCAGGTCGCGACCGACCTGCGGCTTTGGCTGCGCGACCAGATCGACGCCCAGGTGCCGGCGCTCAACG
>CAYOOG010000009.1:19604-37615 GCA_964405515.1 uncultured Alphaproteobacteria bacterium
TCTGATCTCGGCGCTGCTCGACAAGGCCGGGGACCACGCGGCAACTGTCATGCCGGGATTGACCCATTTGCAGGGCGCCCAACCGGTGACCCTCGGCCATCACCTAATGGCCTACGTGGAGATGTTCCTGCGCGACCGCAGCCGCTTGACGGACTGCCGGGAACGCTTGAACGAATGCCCGCTGGGAGCGGCGGCACTGGCCGGAACATCGTTTCCCATCGACCGGGCGGCGACATCCAAGGCGCTTGGTTTCGGGCGGCCCATGCCCAATTCCATGGACGCCGTTTCCGACCGGGACTTTGTTCTCGAATACATGGCGGCGGCGGCCATCACCATGACGCACATCTCGCGGCTGGCCGAGGAACTTGTGCTTTGGTCGAGCGACCGCTTTGGATTCTTGCACCTGTCCGACGCTTTTTCCACGGGCTCTTCGATCATGCCGCAAAAGCGCAACCCGGACGCGGCGGAACTGTGCCGGGCCAAGGCCGGGCGTGTGGTCGGCGCGCTCACGGGCATGCTCACGGTCATGAAGGCCCTGCCGCTGACCTACTCCAAGGATTTGCAGGAGGACAAGGAGCCGCTGTTCGATGTTGTGGACACGGTGGGTCTGTCGCTGGCCGTTATGAGCGGCATGATCGGCGATTTGGACGTCGACGAAAAAGCCATGGCGGCGGCGGCGGGCGAGGGCTATTCCACGGCCACCGATATTGCCGACTGGCTGGTGCGGGAGTTGGGCCTGCCCTTCCGCGAGGCCCACGGCCTGACCGGCCAGATGGTGCATCTGGCAGAAAAAGGAAACTGCCGCCTGCAGGATCTGGCCCTGGCGGACCTGCAAGCCTTGGAGCCGGGAATTACCGAGGATGTCTTCGGCGTCTTGAGCGTTGAGGATTCCGTTGCCAGCCGCTCCAGCCTGGGCGGCACGTCGCCCGACCAAGTGCGTGAGGCCGTAGCGGCGGCCCGGGCGCGCCTGGAAGCAGGGAGCTAAGCAAATGCGTATCCTATTGGCGCTACTTATTGTGAGCACGCTGACCACGGCATGTGGGCGCAAGGGACCGTTGGAGCCGCCGGCACTAACGAGTTCGACGGCTGGCGAACGCCCGCCGACGGCCGTCCGGGTCCAATGAACCATTTCGGTTACATAGGTGGCGAACTTCACGCCGAGGAGGTGCCACTTGCTCAGCTTGCCGCTGAAATAGGCACGCCCTTCTATTGCTATGCCAGCGCCACCTTGGAGCGCCATTATCAGGTGTTCTGTGAAGCGGTCGCGGGCACGGACAATCTGGTATGCGTTTCCCTAAAGGCTAACGGCAATCTCGCCGTGGTGCGCACCCTGGCGCGCCTGGGCGCAGGCGCCGACGTGGTGTCCGAGGGTGAACTGCGCCTCGCGCTCGCCGCCGGTATTCCCGCGGACAAGATCGTCTTTTCGGGTGTCGGCAAGACGGCGCAGGAGTTAGCCCTGGCGCTGGAGCAGGGCATCCATCAGTTCAACGTGGAATCGGTGCCGGAGCTGGAAGCGCTCAACGCTTTGGCCGAGGCGCGGGGCACAAAGGCTCCGGTGGCTCTCCGCGTCAATCCGGACGTGGACGCCGCCAGCCACGACAAGATTTCCACCGGGCGGCGCGGCGACAAGTTCGGCATCGACCTGGACGAGGCCCGCGCTGTTTACGCCCGCGCCGGTGAGATGGCCGGCATCGAGGTCGTGGGCGTGGATCTGCACATTGGCTCGCAATTGACCGATCTGGCGCCCTTGGAGGCGGCCTTCGGGCGCGCCGCCGGGCTGGTGCACCAGTTGCGCGAGGACGGCCACGACATCCGGCGTCTCGACCTTGGCGGTGGGCTTGGCATTCCCTACCGCGAGGGGGAAACCGACCCGCCCTTGCCCCAGGCTTATGGCGAAATGGTCAAGCGGGTGATCGGCGATCTCTGCGGCCAACTGATTTTCGAGCCCGGGCGCCTGATTACCGGCAATGCCGGCGTCCTGGTGAGCAGTGTCATTTATGTCAAGGAAACCGGGGGGCGCACTTTCGTCATTCTCGATGCCGCCATGAACGATCTGCTAAGGCCGAGCCTTTATGAGGCGTACCATAGTATACTGCCGGTGCGGGAAGCGGCGGCCGACGCCCCGCTGCTGCCGGTGGATGTGGTTGGGCCGATTTGCGAGACCGGCGATACACTCGCCCGGGACCGCAAGCTGCCGCCGATGGCGGCGGGTGATCTGGTGGCCATATGCTCCGCCGGAGCCTATGGCGCGGTGATGGCCTCGACCTACAATGCCCGGCCCCTGGCGCCCGAAGTGCTGGTCAAGGACGCGGACTACAAAGTAGTCCGGGAACGAATGGGTTACGAGGAAATGTTCAACCGGGACATGATACCAGACTGGTTAGAGGACTGATTCAGGCGAAGAAAGTGGACGTCGGAAACGGCATCGAGGCGAAAAACGTTCCGGGATTGGAGCGGGCCCTGCTGCTGGCGCGCGCGGCGCTTTTCTGGGAGCGTTTCTGGCTGGCGCTTTGGCCGCTCTTGGGGCTGCTTGGGGTTTTTGTCTTTCTTTCACTGGTCGGGTTCTGGGGTCTGCTCCCCGGCTGGCTGCATTTAGCCGCGCTTGGCGCCCTTGTCGGGCTTGGCGGCTACTGGCTGCATAAGGGATTCAAAAACTTCAAGGTACCGGACCGGGCCGAGGCCCGCCGCCGGGTGGAACGCAACAGCGGCCTCAAACACCGGCCCCTGACCGCCCTCGATGACCGCCTAGCTAACACCGGCACCGGCGGCAGCGATACCGGCACACGGCATATGTGGCTTAACTACCGCCGCGCGGTGGCCCGGGGACTTGGCCGTCTCAGGGTCGGTGCTCCCAGCCTAGGGCTCGCCCGGCGCGACCCCTTGGGATTGCGTGTTGTTGTCGTGCTTGGCCTTATTGTCGGCTTTGCCGCAGCCGGCGGTGACTGGCCGCAACGCCTTGCAGATGGCCTTGCCCCGAGATTGTCTTCCGCCACCGCCATCCCGGCCAGCGTCAATGCCTGGATTACCCCGCCTGGGTACACCGGCGCGGCGCCAATCTATCTGACCGCGCCCGCCAAAACCGGCGCAGGTCCCGATGAGCAACCCGTCGAGAACAGGGCGGTGCGCCTGCCGGCGGGGAGCCTGTTGGTGGCCCTGCTGCACGGCGGCCGCGGCGTGCCGCTCTTGAAATTGCACGACCGGGACATGGAACTGGAGGAGGTGGGATTCGAGGCCGTCGATGAGGAAAACCAGCGCGCCGAGCTGCAGATCGACAGCGGCCAGCGCCTGACCCTGACCCAGGGCCGGCGTGTCGTCGCGGCCTGGAATCTTGAGGTGATCCCGGATCAGGCGCCGACCGTGGAGTTTGATCAAGCCATCAGCGCCACCAAACACAAGGTTCTCAAGCTGGCCTACAAGGCCCGCGACGATTACGGCTTGGCGGGTTTGGAAGCCCAGCTTGTGCTCAGGGGCAGCGATCCCCTACCCCTCGACGGACCGGCACCGGTGCGCATCCTGCTGCCCATCCCAGCGGTTCCCGACGATCAGGGTGGTATCAGTGTTGAGGCCACAAGCTACCAGGACCTGACCCCGCACCCTTGGGCTGGATTGGACGTCGCCCTTCGCCTTGCCGCCCTCGATGACATGGGGCAGGTCGGCTACAGCGCGGCAGAGCGGGTGACCCTGCCCGAGCGCGAGTTCCTGCACCCGGTCGCCCTGGACATCATCACCCAGCGCAAGATTCTCGCCGCCAACCCGGCGCGAAAGGACGAGGTCGGCCTTGTCCTTGGCCTTATTGCCGAGCAGGTCGATGCCTACGGCCAGAAGATGGACGTCTATCTGGGTTTGACCAGCGCCCAGCGGCGCCTTGAATACGACCAAAGCGATGTCGGCCACTGGGCGGTGTTAACGCTCTTGTGGGATGTCGCGCTCGCCGTCGAGGACGATGCCCGTGCGCTGGCCCAGCAGGATCTTCGCCAACTCCAGGAGGAACTCATGGAGGCGCTGGCGAGCGGCGCCCCTGCGGCGGAACTGGAGCGCCTGATCGACAAGCTGCAACGGGCGCTGGATGATTACCTACGGGCGCTGGCCGCTGAATCCTGGCGGCCGGAACAGGGCGTGCCTTTGGACGGCAGCACGGCGGTTGTCCGCGCCGACGACCTGTCGCGGCTTCTGGATCAGATGAAGGAACTCAGCGCCACAGGCGCCACAGGCGCGGCGCGCGACCTCTTGGCCATGCTTCAGGATATTCTGGAAAATCTCTCAAGCGGGCCGGCGATGGGCGGCGGCGAGGAAGCCCAGGTTACCCTGCAGAGCCTGAAGGATCTGAACAAGCTTATCGAAAAGCAGCAAGAACTGCTCGACCGCACCTACCGCCGCATGATCGAAGGCGACGCTCCTCGGGACAATAACGCCGTTGGCCCCCGCCCCCCGGAGGGCGCCGCCACTCAGGAACGCTTGCGCCGTGAGTTGGGCGCTATTCTTGAAAATCTCGGCGGGGTCGGCAAAATCCCGCAGCCCCTTGGGGAAGCCGAGGGCGCCATGCGCGACGCCCACGGCGCCCTTGTTCAGTCATGGCCCCGGGCTGCCGTCAACTCCCAGACCCGGGCCATAGATCGCCTGCGCGCCGGCGCCGAGGAATTGGTGGGCAAGATGATGAGTGGCGGTGGCGGCGGTCGGGGCAATAGCAGCGCCTTCGATCCTTTGGGCCGCGCCCTGCCGAGGTTCGGTCGGGACGGAAACGACACGCGAATCCCCGAAGACGAGGACATTCAACAGGCACGCGAGATACTGGAGGAGTTGCGCCGCCGCGCCAGCGAAATGGACCGCCCGGCGAAGGAGCGCGAATACCTAAAGCGTTTGCTCAAGCGTTTTTAGGGTCAGCGGTCAACGCCGCTTCGACGGCGTCACAAATTTCGTCAATGGTAAAGGGTTTGCTAACCACTTCGTGGATCAGGAGATCCAGATTGTGCGCGCGGTGCTCTTCATCGGCGTAACCGGTCATCATAAGTATCGGCATTTCCGGATAGTCGCGGGCGACCTTAAGCGCCAGCGCAATGCCGTCCATGACCGGCATGACGATGTCCGTGAGCAACAGGTCGAAGGACTCCTCTCCGGCCAGCGCCGCCAGCGCCGCCGATCCGTCCGCCACTGCGTGCACGGTATGGCCCCGGGTTTCCAGCGCGCGTTCGACAAAGGCGCGCACGGATTCTTCGTCGTCGCTCAGGAGAATATGGGCCATGTCACCCGCTATCGACGAACGTCACCGCCAGCCGTTTCGCGGCCTCCGGCGGGCTCTTGAGTGTGCCTTGCATCTTCGTCGACAGGCCCGGGCCGAGTTCACTTTCCAGAGCCTTGAAGGTCCAAAAATACAACTCGCGTCCGGCGGCATTGACCAGGCCGACGCGTACCCGGGGAATCTGTTTTACTTCCTCGGACGTGTTGGTGATGTCACCGCTGACCGAAAGCACGACAACGTCCCCTTCGTAGGTCTGGGATGAAGATATGTTGCTGAACTCCAATCCGTAGCCCGGCACCGCCACGGACAGGCCCACCGTCTGGTAGAGCCGCAGTGCCGGGGGCCAAGCCTCGACAACGGACTGGCGCAGGTAAACGCCTCCCGCACCCAGCGCCAGAACAACAATCGTAAGAGCGAGCCAGCCCACAAGAACACCACCGCCCGACGTCGGCGGCTCGGGCGTCGGCCGGCTGGCAGGCCGGATGATATCCAGCTCTTCGGGTTCCGGAATGGCCTCGATCGGCTCTTCCTCGACCTCTTCGACCTCCGGCATCTGATGCCATGTGTAGGCGCACTTGGCGCACCGGACCTTGCGGCCCGCCTCGCCCAGGACAGCGGGATCGATCTTGAACTTGGTGTGGCAGTCCGGACAACTGAGAAACATGGGCTAACTCCAACGAATCTCTATACTTTAGACCACTTTCGGGTCGGGTAGTACCATTTGACCAGCCCTGAAAGCGCGCTGGACGCGGCCTGAAGCCTATGCGATTCTGCCGAAATCAGCCGCACTACAGGCCACACGGCGGAAATCCCCTCATCGGAAAGGAAGGGCGAGCCTTGGTTCGTTTTGAAAATGTCGGCATGCGATACGGCATGGGGCCCGAGGTTCTGCGGGACATCAACCTCCATCTGGCCCCCGGCAGTTTCCATTTCCTGACCGGGCCCAGCGGCGCCGGCAAGACCTCGCTCCTGAAACTGATGTACTTGGCGCACCGGCCCTCGCGCGGACTGATTACCATGTTCGACCATGATCTGGCGACGTCGCCGCGCAGCATGCTTCCGGCCCTGCGCCGGCGCATTGGCGTCGTCTTCCAGGACTTTCACCTGCTGGATCATCTGCCCGCAGCCGACAACGTGGCGCTGCCGCTTCGCATCGCCGGTGTCGACGACAAGAAGGCACAGGGCTACGCCGCCGAATTGTTGGCCTGGGTTGGCCTGGCCGACCGCCTGAAGGCCAAACCGCCGACGCTTTCGGGCGGCGAGAAGCAGCGGGTCGCCATTGCCCGTGCAGTCATTGGCCGGCCCAGCCTGCTGGTTGCCGACGAGCCCACCGGCAACGTTGACCCGGAAATGGGCGAGCGCCTGATGCATTTGCTGATCGAGATGAACAAGCTTGGCACAACGGTGGTCATCGCCACCCACGATCTGGGGCTTATCAAGGGGGTCAAGTGTTCGGTCATGGAGCTGGACGCCGGCACCCTTGAGCAACACGCCGACGGCCACCTGCGCCACGGCCACGCCCGGCGCGAGCCGACAGCCGGTTCCTTTCCCGAAACCCCCGATCCGGAAAAACTCGGATGAATTGGACACGGCATTTATTGCCCGACCACCGGGCCTCGGGGCAGGTTCTGCCTTGGGTTATCGCGGTGATGGTCTATTTGGCCGCGCTGGCGGTTGCCGGGGAACAGGTCTTGAGCCGCGCCGTAGACGGCTGGCGCTCGGACCTTGCCCACACGGTATCGGTACAGATCGTCTCGTCTGATCCCTATGAGGTTGAACGGCAGACCCGCATGGCTCTGGAAGTGCTGAACGAGACCCCCGGGGTGAAATCCGCCAAACCCCTGTCGCGCCCGGAGCTTCTTTCCCTTTTGGAGCCCTGGCTGGGGCGCGGCAATATTTCGGGCGACCTGCCGGTGCCGCAACTGATCGACGTATCCCTGGAGCCCGGGGCCGAACTCGATTTCGCCATAATGGAGACGCAACTCAAGGCGGCAGCCCCCAACGCCCGGCTGGACACCCACCAGGACTGGCTTGACCGGCTGATCCGGCTGGCGCGTTCGGTTCAAACCATTGCCACCTGTATTGTCGTTCTTATCGGCCTCGCCACCGTCGCCATTGTTGTCTTTGCGACCCGGGCCGGGCTGGCCGCCGACCAGCACGTGATCGAGGTTTTGCACCTTATCGGCGCCCGCGACAGCTTTATCGCCAATCGTTTCCAGCTTCACTTTTTTACCATGGGTTTGCGTGGCGGCGTCATTGGCCTGATCATCACCGGACTGACGCTGGCGGTCCTGTCGCGCTTTACCAGTGACTTGAGCGCCGCTTTCATTCCCACGGTCAGCCTGAGCCCGATGGCCTATCTGAGCGTGGCGCTGGTGCCCGTGGCTGCGGCGCTGGTTACCATGTTGACCGCCCGCGTCACGGTAACGCGTTCTCTCGCCCGCATGACATGACCGAGCCCCGGGAAATCCGCGAACGACAAGACCTGATCCGTTGGATCGTGCGACTGCTGATGGCGTTGCTCTTGGTCTGGGCGGGCGGGCTTTTGGCCTTTGCCGCCAAGCTGCCCCGCGCCGTGGACAACCCTACCCGAGCCGCCGACGGCATCGCCGTGCTCACCGGCGGTTCGGCCCGCCTCAGCGCGGGCCTGCAACTCTTGGCCGACGACAAGGGGCGGCGCTTGTTGATTTCCGGCGTCAACGAGGAGATCGACCGCGAGGTTCTGCGCCGTGCGGTTGGCGGCCCGGCGGCATTCGACTGCTGCGTCGACCTGGGGCGAGAGGCGCGGGACACCGCCGGCAACGCGCACGAAATAGCCGGCTGGGCGGCGGCCCACGACTACCAGACCCTGCGCATTGTCACCGCCAGCTATCACATGCCGCGCAGTCTGCTTGAGATCAGCCGGGCCGCCGAGGGCCTGGAGCTGATCTCCCACCCGGTTTTTCCCGATAACGTCAAGCTGGAGGGCTGGTGGGCCTGGCCGGGCACGGCGACCCTGGTGGTGTCCGAATACGACAAGTATTTGGTGAGCATCATGGCCCTACGCCTTGAGACCATGTTCGGGACGCAGACCGCAGGGGGCGGGGTCCAACCGTAATGTCGCGTTCAATCGCCTATAGCATCGCCTTTTTCCTGTGGACCATCGTGATGAATTTCGCTTGGCTCCCGGCGCTTCTGGGCCCGGCCCGCTGGACCGTGGCCGGGCAACGCTTCTGGGCCAACGGCGTGGTCTGGCTGATGGCCCGGGTGGCGGGCATTAGTGTTGATATCCGCGGCCGGGAAAATCTCGCCGAGGGCGGCGTCATCGTCGCTTCGCGCCACCAGTCAACGTGGGAGACCTTGATCTACCACCGCATTCTCGACGATCCGGCCGTGGTGATGAAGCAGGAGCTTCTTTCGATCCCGATTTACGGCTGGTATTCCCAGAAGGCGCGGATGATTCCCATAGACCGGCGGGGCGGGGCGCGATCCTTGCGCGCCATGTTGAGGGCGGCGCGCCAGGCCCGGGATGCCGGACGGCCGATCGTTATCTTTCCCGAGGGGACGCGCATTCCCGTGGACGCCGAGCCCACCCTGCTGCCCGGCGTGGCGGCGCTATACCGCGACCTCGATGTGCCGGTGGTGCCGGTGGCCTTGAATTCAGGACTGTTCTGGCCGCGCCACGGCATTTCCAAGCACCCGGGCAATCTGGTTTTGGAATTCCTGCCCGCGATCCCGCCGGGGCTGGAGCGCAAGCCCTTCATGGCCGAGCTGGAAGAGCGCCTGAACGACGGCACCCGGGCTTTGGTGGCCGAGGGAAAAGGTCTTTAGGTTACCGCTGCCTCCCCGACTCGGAGAGCCAAGAAAACGCCCGGACGCCTTATCCCCAGGTTTCCCGGGATAGTCCGGCGGAGACCGGGGATAATTAATTATTCATTAAATAAATCAATGGCTTAGACATTGACTCCTGTGGGTGTTTCATGTAAAACAAAACAGGAACATCAAGAGATAGACGGTTGCAGGGCAAGCTCGTACATTGGCCGACCGCGCCCCATAACCGCCCAGGAAACCGCCCCATGCCCTCAGTCGAGCCCATCTCCCAGCAGATCTGGGACATGAAATACCGCCTCAAGACCGCCGATGGCACGCCCGTCGACGGCACCATCGAGGAAACCTGGGACCGCGTGGCAACGGCGCTGGCGGCGCCCGAGGCGGACGCCGACCGGGCCAAGTGGCAGGCCCGCTTCCGCGACGCCCTTGACGATTTCAAGTTCCTGCCCGCCGGGCGCATCATGTCCGGCGCCGGCAGCGACCGCCGGGTCTCGCTCTTCAACTGCTTTGTCATGGGCGAAGTGCCCGACGACATGAGCGGCATTTTCGAGCACCTCAAAGAAGCAGCCCTGACCATGCAGCAGGGCGGCGGCATCGGCTACGATTTCTCCACCCTTCGGCCCCGGGGCGCGCCGGTCAAGGGCGTCGGCGCCGATGCCTCGGGCCCGCTTTCGTTCATGGATGTTTGGGACGCCATGTGCCGCACCATCATGAGCGCGGGCAGCCGCCGCGGCGCCATGATGGCGACCATGCGCGCCGACCACCCGGACATCGTTCATTTTATCGAGGCCAAGCAGGACGCCGGGCGTCTGCGCATGTTCAACCTTTCGGTCCTGGTCAGCGACGCCTTCATAGCCGCGGTCAAGGACGACGCGCCCTGGGATCTGGTCTTCGACGGACGGGTCTACGAAACCCTGCAGGCGCGGGAGCTGTGGGACCGCATCATGCGGGCGACCTACGCCTATGCCGAGCCCGGCGTGATTTTCATCGACCGCATCAACCGGCTGAACAATCTGAACTATTGCGAGACCATTTCGGCAACCAACCCCTGTGGCGAACAGCCGCTGCCGCCCTACGGCGCCTGTCTCTTGGGCTCGGTCAATCTGGCGCGGCTGGTTCAGAATCCCTTTACCGACAAGGCATCACTCGACATGGCCGTGCTTGATGATCTGGTGCGGGTTGCCGTGCGCATGCTCGACAACGTCATCGAGGTCTCGCAGTTCCCGCTGCCGGCCCAGGCCCATGAGGCCACCTCCAAGCGCCGCATCGGCCTCGGCGTCACCGGCCTTGCCGACGCCCTGATGATGTGCCGCGCCCGCTACGGCAAGCCGGAGGCCCTGGCCCTGACCGAGCAATGGATGAAGGCCATCGAGCGCGCGGCCTATCTGGCCTCGGCCGACCTGGCGTCGGAAAAGGGCGCCTTCCCGCTTTATCAGGCCGAGGCCTACCTTGGCGGCGGCAAGGTGGCGGGGCTGGACAAGGACGTGCGCGAAGCCATCAAGGCAAACGGCATTCGCAACGCCCTGGTGACCTCGATCGCGCCGACCGGAACCATTTCGCTGTTCGCCGACAATGTGTCCTCGGGATTGGAGCCGGCCTTCAGTTTTTCCTACAAGCGCAAGGTGCTGATGCCCGACGGCCAGCGCCGCGAAGAGGAAGTGAGCGACCATGCCTACCGCCTCTACCGCCGCATGTTCCCCAAGTCCATCGACCTGCCGGAATATTTCGTCACCTCGCTGACCTTGAGCCCGCTCGATCATGTGGCCATGCAGGCGGCGGTGCAGAAGTACGTGGACAGCTCCATCTCCAAGACCATCAACTGCCCGGCGGAACTTTCCTTCGACCACTTCAAGGACATTTACACCACGGCCTTTGATGCCGGGTGCAAGGGCTGCACGACCTACCGGCCGAACGAGATCACCGGCGCCGTGCTGGAGCCGAGCGAGCCGCAACAGGCCGGTGAGATGCAGGCGCGTCTGGAACTGGAAGAGCCCCCGGCACGGCCGGAGGACGAATTCGACGCCGGCGGCGTGGTCTACATGACCCAGCCGCTCGATCGCCCGGGAGCGTTGGAGGGCCATACCTATAAGGTGCGCTGGCCGGAAAGCGACCACGCCATTTACATCACCGTCAACGATATCGTGCAGGACGGCCGCCTGCGCCCCTTCGAGGTCTTTATCAACTCCAAGAACATGGAGCATTACGCCTGGACCGTGGGCCTGACGCGTATGATCAGCGCCGTGTTCCGCCGGGGCGGCGACATTTCCTTCGTGGTCGAGGAATTAAAGGCGGTGTTCGACCCGCGCGGCGGCCACTGGATGAAGGGCCGTTACGTGCCCTCGCTGCTGGCGGCCATCGGCGAGGTGATCGAGCAGCACCTGATCGAGATCGGTTTTATTCCGAACCCCGACCTTGAAAGCCAAAAGGCCAAGCTGGCTGTTGTCTCGGGCGGCGGGGATGAAGAGGCAGCCGACCCGCGCCTGCGCTCCTGCCCCAAGTGCGGGGCGCCTGCACTGGCCCGCCAGGAAGGCTGCGACACCTGCATGCAGTGCGACTATTCAAAATGCGGGTGAGGGGTTAAGCGGGGCACGAACAGGTCTTCCCGTGTAGACTGCTCCCATGCGTTTGATTCTGCTGGCCACGGCGCTTTCCGCCGCGCTTATCTCTTACAGCCTGTTCTGGTTTCGCTTGGCAGCGGAGGTTCCCGAAGGCCTGGACGCCTGGGCCGGGGACATGCGGGCACGGGGCTGGGGCGTGGCCTATGAGGCCCCGGCGGCGCGGGGATTTCCTTTCCGCCTGGAGGTGGAACTGCCCAACCTGATGCTGGCGCGGCCACGGCCCGGCAGGGGCTACGCCTGGAAATCAGAGCTTGTCACCTTGCACCTGCAACTCTGGCTGCGAGCCCATATGCTGGCCAGCTTCGGCGGCGCGCAACAGCTCATATTGGACGGCGTCTCGTGGAGCGGCACCGCGGATCAGGCCGTTGTCAGCCTGCGCCGGGAGAACGGCGAGGTCATCCGCGCCTCCCTTGATGTAACCGGCGCGCAATTGGCGGCGGCGGCGGACGGCGCCACCTTTGAGGCCCAACGCCTGCAACTGCACCTGAGACGGCACAGACAAGCAGAGAGCGAAGAAGACGTCGGCAGCGAGCCGCCGCAAACAGACATTTACCTGCAGGCGGACGAGGTCACGTTGCCGGGCCAGGACGCCCCGCCCTTTACCCGCCAATTGCCGCGCTTCAGCCTTGGCCTCAGCCACCCGACCATTGCCGAAGGCTCGCTGGTCTGGTTCGAGCAGGGTGGGCCGTTTGAGGTGGAGCAACTCATTTTGAACTGGCCGCCCATAGGGGCCAGCGGCAATGGCAGACTTTCCCTCGACGCGACCGGGCGGCCCAGCGGCGAGTTCGATGTCACCATCGCCGGTTATGGCGCGATTATCGAGGCCATGACCCGGGCCGGCCGTTTGAGCGACCTGGAGGCGACCATGGCCCAGGCGGTCTTCGCCGTACTGGCCGCGCCCCAGGGCAATAGCGGCGGCATAGAGCTGGCGGCGTCCTTGCGCGACGGCGGGCTTTATCTGGGTCCCCTGCGCCTCGCCGATCTGCCCATTCTAAAATAGCCTGGAAGCCCCGTCTCAAATCGCCTGGAAGCCTCCCACTCCGCCGGCCCAACCACCCGATGAGGGTACCCTTGGGGTGGTTGGGCCGGCGGAGTGGGAGGGTCAAGTCAATCCAAAACCAAATTTCTATTCCTCGTGCGGTTCGTCGTGGCGGCGGCCGAAGTCGGCCTCGTCGGTTTCCTGGCCGGCCTCGATAATCTCGCGCCTGATTTCGCGGGTGTGGCTGAAAATATCGTACAGGGTGTCGGCCTCGCCCCAGCGGATGGCCCGCTGCAGCGCCGTCAGGTCCTCGGAAAACCGCCCGAGCATTTCCAGCACCGCGTCCCGGTTATTGAGGAACACGTCGCGCCACATGATCGGATCCGAGGCGGCGAGCCGCGTGAAATCACGAAAGCCGCCGGCGCTGTATTTGATGACCTCTGATTCCGTTACCGATTCCATGTGCGCCGCCGTGCCGACAATGTTGTAGGCGATCAGGTGGGGCACGTGGCTGGTGATGGCCAGCACCAGATCGTGGTGCTCGGCGTCCATGACATCGATGCGCGAGCCCAGCGCCATCCAGAAAGCCGACAAGGTCTTTACCGCCGCCTCATCGGCGCTGCTTGGCGGCGTCAAAATGACCCAGCGGCTCTCGAACAGTTCGGCGAAACCGGCCTCGGGCCCTGATTGTTCGGTGCCGGAGACCGGATGCCCGGGGATCAGATGCACGCCCTCCGGCACGTGGGGGCCGACGTCGCGCACCACCGCCCCCTTGACCGAGCCGACATCGCTGAGGATGGCCCCGGGCGCAAGGACGCCGCAAATCTCAGCCGCCAGTTCGCCGAAGGCACCCACCGGCGTGCACAGGATGACCAAATCCGCCCCGGCAGCGGCGGCGGACGGGTCCTCGTCCATGCTGTCCACCAGATTCAAATCCAGCACGGTTTTGCATACCGACCCGTCCCTGTCGGCCCCGGCGAGGTGGCCTTTAAAGCCGCGCGCCTTCATAGCCCGGGCGATGGACGAGCCAATCAGGCCCAGCCCGACAAGGGCCACGCGCTTTAGATCCGGCAGTGGCGGTGTGTCAATCATACTTCTGTCATCCGAAAAGGCGCGGCGCTCAGGCAGCCGACATGAATTGGTTGAGCGCCGTAATCAGCTCACGGTTCTCGTCTTCCTGGCCGACGCTCACGCGCAGGCAATCGGGAAACCCGTAGCCGTCCACGTTGCGCAAGATAATCCCGCGATCGTAGAGAAAAGCGTCCGCCGCCGCCGCCGTGCGCCCCGCGTCGCCGGGGAAACGCACAAGAATGAAATTGCCCTCGCTGCCCAGGGGCTCGAGGCCCAGAGCGGTGAGTTGATCGGCCAGCCAAGGCCGCCACTGATCATTGAAGGCCCGCGCCCGGCCGGCGAATTCAAGGTCGCCCAAGGCCGCCACGCCCGCGGCCTGGGCCGGCAGGTTGACGTTGAAAGGCCCGCGCACGCGGTTGAGCACGTCCGCCACATGGGCCGGGCAGTAGGCCCAGCCGAGACGCAATCCGGCAAGGCCGTATATCTTGGAAAATGTACGGGTCATCACAACGTTATCCACGCCCCGCGCCAGTTCCGCCCCGGACTCGTAGTCATTGCGGCCAACGAACTCCGCATAGGCCGCGTCCAGCACCAGCAAGGCGTTTTCGGGCAGGGCGGCCTGCAGGCGCGCCACTTCCGCGGTCGGCAAATAGGTGCCGGTAGGATTGTTGGGATTGGCGAGAAACACCAGGCGGGTCTTATCGCCGACCTTGTCCAGCAAGGCATCCACGTTCGCAGTGACTTGAGTTTCAGGAGCCGAGACCGGCGTCGCGCCGGCCGCCCGGGCGGCAATCGGGTACATGACAAAGCCATGCCGGCTATGGAGCACCTCGTCGCCCGGCCCGGCGTAGGCCTGGCAGAGCAATTGAATGATTTCGTCCGAGCCATTACCACAGACGATCCGTTCCAGCTCCAGACCGTGATGATGGGCCAGGGCCTCGCGCAAGTCCGCGGCGCCGCCATCCGGATAGCGATGGCTGCCGCCGACTGCTTTCTACAGCGCCGCAACGGCACGCGGGCTGGGGCCCAGCGCGGATTCGTTGGAGGACAGTTTGATCACGCGATCCCGCCCGGCAACGCTCGAGCGCCCGCCGACGTAGGGCGCAACGTCGAGAACGCCGGGTTGTGGTTTGATTTCACTCATGCCGATTCCCTCAATCTATGGCCAGCGGCACGGCGTAGCCGCCCACGTGCACGACGCGGCTGATGACGCCCGCCGCCTTTTCGTAAAGTGTATCGAGCCGGTCGTCGTTCTCGCCGACGAAGCCTTCCACCTCGACCAGATGTACGAAGGTATCCGTATCGCCGTCCGCCGGCGCGCTGCTCAAGGCGTGGCCCCGCATCCCGGCGGCTTCCAGCATGTCGCCCATGTTGCCGCGGCTAACCTCCGGTTCCGTCGCGATAATCAACAGCGTCATGTCGTCGCCGCTGGGACCGGGAGCGATTGCTCCCACCCCAAAGGCTTCGACCTTCGCCGGCAATCCGCCGGCCTCGCGCAAGAAGGGCAGACGGGAGAGAATCTTGAGCGACGCCTCGCCGTCGGAGTCCAGGTGCTTCCACCACATGGGATCACCCTCGCTGCCCGGCAGGGGCACTACGGCCACGGCCACGGCGCCTCGATCAGCAGCGCTGGCGACGGCGGCCAGGGCATGTTGGGCGGTATCACAAATGTTCATGGGCGTGGCCGAGCCGAAATGGGCACGCGCCAAATCCCAGAGGGGCAAGGCGTCGCCGGAGGCGTCCACGGACACCTCCAGTGATCCCTGAAGGCGGACCATGGCCGGAAATAGCTGACGCCACATGGCGACAATAACCTCGGGCGCCAGTTTCCCGGCAACGCGCGACGCCAGGCGGCGCAGGATGTCCGCCTCCCGGCTGGGCTGCATGAGGGCGGGTCCCCGATTACCACCGCCAAGACGGGCTTTTTCCCCGGCGATCCGGCGTACGGTCTCGGTGCGCTCGACGAGCAAATCCGCAAGCTCATCGTCCAAGCTATCTATGGCTTGGCGCAATTCGTCCAGAGTGGCTTGTTTCTTGGTCATTTTGCCGCCCGCAAATATACAGATCGGCTCAAAATTGGCCGAAATGCGGGTTAGTATGTAGTCCCGTGCCCCGGCAAAATCAAAGAAAACGTTGACAGATTCGGGCCTAGGCCCCTAACACCCATAACAGAAGGCCGCTAAATGGTGGCGAAAGGCGAATTTCTGTTATGAGCGAGAGCGAGAAGGCACAGGGCCAGGCCCAAAAAACAGGCGATCTCAGGGCCAGCGAGGACATTGTCACGCTGGGGGTCGAGACACCATTGCGCCTCGACTGCGGGGCTGCGCTCGGGCCCTTTCAGATGGCCTACGCCACCTACGGCAAGCTTAACGCCGACCGCTCCAACGTGATTCTGGCCTGCCACGCGCTGACCGGCGATCAATACGCCGCGGGCCGCCATCCGGTGACCGACCGGCCCGGCTGGTGGGATCTGATGATCGGCCCCGGGCGGACCATCGATACGGACCGCTACTTTGTCATCTGCCCCAATGTGCTCGGCGGCTGCATGGGCAGCAGCGGGCCCAAGGAAACCAACCCGGGCACCGGCGAGCCCTACGGCCTCGGATTTCCCGTCATCACCATCGCCGATATGGTGCGGGCCCAGGCGCTATTGCTCGACCACCTGGGCATTGAGAAGATTCTCTGCGTGACCGGCGGCTCCATGGGCGCCATGCAGGTGTTGCAATGGGTGGCGAGCTACCCTGAGCGTGTCGTCTCAGCCGTGCCCATCGCCGGCGCCGCCCGCCATTCGGCGCAGAATATCGCCTTTCACGAAGTCGGGCGCCAAGCCATCGTGGCCGATCCCGATTGGCGCGGCGGCAACTACCTGCTTGAGGGCACGAACCCGCGCGCCGGTTTGTCGGTCGCCAGAATGGCCGCCCACATCACCTATTTGTCGGAGCAGGCCTTGCACCGCAAGTTCGGGCGGATGTTGCAGGACCGCGACCGCGTGACCTATGGCTTTGACGCCGATTTCCAGGTCGAAAGTTACCTGCGCCACCAGGGCAGTACATTCGTCGACCGCTTCGACGCCAATTCCTATCTCTACATTACGCGGGCCATGGACTATTTCGACCTGGCGGCGGACTACGGCGGCAAACTGGCCAAGGCCTTCTCGGTAAACGATACGCGCTACTGCGTTGTCTCCTTCACCAGCGACTGGCTTTTCCCGACCAGTGAAAGCCGCGCCGTCGTGCACGCCTTGAACGCCGCGGCGGCGCGCGTGAGCTTCGTGGAAATCGAGACCGACACCGGACACGACAGCTTCCTCTTGGATGAGCCGGAACTGTTCAAGATATTGGGCGGCTTTCTGAACGCCACAGCCCGCGACCACGGGGTGTCGGCGCCATGAGCGAAATACCGCATAGCGCCGATAAGGATTCCGCCACGAAACTACCGTTACGCCATGACTTGCGGGTCATCGCCGGAATGGTGCCGCCGGACGCCCGGGTTCTTGACGTGGGCTGCGGTGACGGCGCTTTGCTGGACTACCTGACCCAACAGAGGAGCGCCGACGCCCGGGGCATGGAACTGAGCCAGTCGGGTGTGAATGCCTGCGTCGCCCGGGGGCTGGCGGTGATCCAGGGAGACGCCGATACCGATTTACGCGATTATCCGGGGGATGCCTTCGACTACGTGATCCTCAGCCAGACCCTGCAGGCGGTTCACCGGCCGCGCGAGGTCATCCGGCAAATGCTGCGCATCGGCAGGCGGGCTATTGTCTCCTTCCCCAATTTCGGCAATTGGCGGGTGCGCTGGTATTTGTTGCGCCAAGGCCGCATGCCCATGACCGGGACCATCAGCGAGCCCTGGTATCGGACGGCCAATATTCATCTTTGCACAATCCGGGATTTTGTCGAACTCTGCGGCAAGCTGGACGTGGTGGTCGAGCATTCCGTGACCATGGACGAGCAGGGCCGGCCAACGCTGTTTCAGAATTCCGCCGGTTTCAGCAATCTGTTCGGCGCTCAGGGTGTCTTTCTGATCAAGAAAAGCGGCAGCTAGAACGATATCAGGCAAGGATCTATCCGGCCGCTCCGGTTGGGGCCCCGCTTGAGGCAATGACGCGGCGACGCCCTCGCCGCGCGACTTTAAGGGGACTGAGGCCGTATATCTGCTTCGAGGCCTCGACAATGCGCACGCCGCCGAAGGTCGGCCAGAATTTTTCGCCGATGCTCTCAAGTGCCCGGCTGGCGCCGATAATCAATCCCCATTCGCTTTGTGGCATATAGAGCGCCATGGTCTTGCGCGTCGGTGA
>CAYOOG010000010.1:0-11037 GCA_964405515.1 uncultured Alphaproteobacteria bacterium
GGCCGGTGTCTTGGCTTTCTTGGCGGGTTTCTTAGCAGATTTCTTGGCAGGTTTCTTACTCATAAAAATTCTTCCTTTGTGATCATATGGTTGGGATATTAGGCGCTTCCACTTGGTCTTATTCCGCCAACATCATGGCGCCATTCTCCGGCAAAAGGGCGCCGCCGTCCACGACTATGGTCTGTCCGGTAACGTAGCCCGCTTCGGCGGAGGCCAGATAAAGCATGGCATGTGCGATATCCTCCGGCTGGCCAAGCCTCTTCATGGGAATGAACTGAGCAAGGCCCTGCTGCTGTTCCTCTGTTGCAAGCGAATCCAGGGCCGGCGTAAGGATGAGGCCGGGTTCCACGCCGTTTACCGTAATACCCTCCCCGGCGAATTCGATGGCGGCGGCCCGGATAAAGCCATTCAGGCCGCTTTTTGACGCCGCGTAATGGGCATTGCCGGGCACGGCCACATGGTTGCCCGTGACCGAAGAGGTAAACAGCATGCGCCCGCCGCCCTGGGCGCGCAGATGCGGCAGGCATGCTTTCGCAAGCCTGTAAGCACTGGTCAGATTGACGTTGAGAACTTCGTTCCAGTCCTCGTCGAGAATATCCTCGATCAAGTGTTCGCGAACAATCCCGGCATTCTGCACCATGATATCGATCTTGCCGTAGGTCTCGATCGCCGTTGTCACAATGCGCTCGATATCGGCGGCCTTGCCCACATCCGCCGTGCACAATGAGGCTTCGCCTCCTGCGGCGGCGATCTCGTCCACGGTCTCCCGGCCGTATTTTTCAGTCCGCGTGGCGACCACAAGGCTGGCTCCATGGGCAGCGAAAACCTTGGCGATGGCCTTGCCGATACCCTGTCCCGAGCCGGTGACAATGGCGACTTTGTCTTTGAGTGTATCCGGCATTTTTCCTCCAATCGGCGGCGCCCGCGATCAGATGCTGACCGGTGGCCGCTTGTCCCACCATGGGCGCGCCCGCTCTAGCTGGCCGGCAAGTTGGAACAACATGTCCTCCCGCCCCAATCCCGCCGCGAACTGTATGCCGATGGGCAGGCCATCACCACTCCAACACAGTGGCATGGACATGGCGGGCTGGCCGGTGGCGTTGAATATTGTCGTAAAGGCACCGTAAGAAAAATTCTTCTCGAACCAGGCCTGGCCGTCGACACCCTTGGCATTCGCGTCCAGGACGCCGAGTTCGATGGGCGGAGAAACAGTCACCGGGGAGAGCCAGACATCACAAGTTTCGAAGAAACGCCCGGTGCTGCGCGACAGCGTGTTTACTTTGTCCAGGCTAGCGAGCAGGTCAATGGCGGTCATGTGCCGGCCATATTCGAGAATCTCCAGCGTCGTCGCTTCCAGTGTTTCCTCGCTCAAGGGCCGACCGGTTGCTTCAGCCAGCCCCCCCGCCCACCCGGCAATGCCGGGACTGGCGAGCGATAAGAAGATATTTGCCAGGTCCGGTACATTCATCTCCGGCGCGCCTTCCCGCACTTCATGACCCAATTCTTCGCAAAGCCGCGCAATTTCGTTGATGGCGTCGCAGATTTCCTGATCCACCGGATTCCCGCCCTCAGGTGCGGCAGCAGAAAATGCGATGCGCAGGGGCGATGGGTCACGCCCCGCCTCCTCCAGGTAAGGCCGCTCGGGCGGCGGCAGCAGCAGCCGCGTGCCCACGTCCGGCCCCTCGATAGCGTCGAGCAGAGCGGCGCTGTCACGCACCGAACGAGAAAGAGCCAATTGTGCCCCCAACCCGAAAGCCAGTTCGTCCGCGTCGGGGCCAAAAGACACGCGCCCGCGCGACGGTTTAAGGCCAAAAACCCCGCAACAAGCGGCGGGGAACCTGATCGACCCGCCGCCATCGTTTCCGTGAGCCAGGGGGACCATTCCGGCCGCCACCGCCGCCGCCGAGCCGCCACTTGAGCCACCGGCGATGCGGCCCAAATCCCAGGGATTCCTGGTCGGGCCGTTGGCCACCGGCTCGGCCGAGGCGTTCACGCCGAACTCGGGCGTGTTGGTGCGCCCGAGCGTCACCACGCCGGATCGCTTGAGACGGATGGCAAGTTCCGAATCGTGGGGCGCCACGACGCCCTGGCCGAGACGGCTGCCCATTTCGCTGAGCGCCCCGGCGTAGCTGATGCCGAGATCCTTGATCAGGAAAGGCACGCCGTCGAAGGCCCCGCCTTCCCCGCTTCTTGCGAGCGAGGCTTCGGTCTCCTCCTCGAGCAGACCGACCACGGCGTTGATCTCGGGATTTAGTTGTTCGATGGCAGCCAGGGCAAGATCAGCGAGTTCGCGCGGCGTCACCTCGCCGCGGCTCACCAATTCCGCCAGCCCCAGGCCGTCATGGGAAGCGTATTCAGACAGTTTCATATTGAACTAGTCCTCTTGTTTAAGCGTAGACCGCGCCTTCGCCGCTGCGCTTTACCTTGCCGTCGGCAACGTCCCGCGCCACGGCGGCCAGCACTTCAAAGTAATCATCAAGTTGGCGCTCGTCCTCCAGGGGGTCGAGAAGCAGGTGGACGACCGGATGCTCAAGTTCGTACCAGGCCGTCGGATAGCCCCGGGCCGTCATTTCCTCGGCCACCGCAACGATATCGTATTGATGGGAGGTGTACAGAAACAGCGCCACCTCGGGCTCGAAGGCAACCTCAAGACCGTCGATGGCGGCAATACCCGCTTTCGTGCGCTCTATGGTCTCGAGCAATCCGCGCGTGGCCTCAAGATAGCCTTCCTCGCCCAGCATCATCATGGTGGTCCAGGCCGAGGCAAGAACGTCCGTCGCGCGCGAACCCGCCAGGGTCTCCGTCATATAGTCCCCGGCCCCGCCCCATTGGCTGCTTTTCCAATCAAAAATCTGATAGCGGTAGTCGGCCTTGTCGCGGAGCGAAAAGGTGGACATTCCTGGGGGCGTGTAACCGTATTTATGCAGGTCCGCCGAGATTGAATTCACGCCGGGTACGTTGAAGTCGAAATCCGGAATATCGCGGCCCAGTTTCTTGAGGAAAGGAATGATGAAGCCGCCAACGCAGGAATCCACATGGCACCAAAGGGCGTTGGCCTCGGCGAGTTTCGCGATTTCGACCACCGGATCGCACAGGCCGTACGGATAGCAGGGGCTTGAGCCCACCACCATAATAGTGTTTTCGTTGATGGCTTCGGCCATCGCCTTTACATCCGCCCGCTTGTCTTCGCCGAGGGATGTCCGCACGGTCTTGACGCCAAGATAGTGCCCGGCCTTTTCAAACGACGGATGGGCGCTCATGGGCAGAACGATTTCCGGTTCGGTAATTTGAGGCTGCTTTTCCCGCGCGCGGTCCCGGGCTATCTTAACGGCCCAAAAGTTGCTCTCCGTCCCGCCGCTGGTCAGCGTGCAGTTGCCATTCGCCGGCGCCCCGAGAATCTCCAGCGTCATCTGCTGGATGTCATCGGCAAGCTTGGCGCCGCTCGGTTGCCTCAATTCACCGATGTAGAGCTGGTTGAAGAACATGGAAGCGGCTTCCTTTGCCGCCAGTTGAACGGCGTCACCCGGTTTGCGCCAGAAAAAGAAGAATTGCCCCATGCGGTGGGCAAGATCCTGCGACCTGAGCTCCCGAAGTTGTTCCTCAAGTATCTTCCAAACCGAACTGCGTTCGGGAAACACTCTATTCTGCATATCTGGCTCCTCTGGTTCCGGTCCGAATCACTCGTCCCGCACGATGCCAGTCTGGCTCCAAAAGGGGAGCGCGGCCCATGGCTAGTTTATGGCTGGAGTCCCCGGTTTTCGGGGCGCCGGCGAAAGCCGCCCGGTTTGTTGTCCGTGGCCCAAAGTTATGGGAGACTGAACCGGAGGCCAAAGGAGGCGGGAACATTGAAGCAACAGGCACCGCGATGCGGCGACCTGCGGAGAAGGGACCTGGAGGACGCCATCGGCGTCATTCACGCGGTATCCGAGCACACCTCCGTTGCCGGCCTGCAACATGAAACTCTGGGGCGTCTGGCCAGCGTCTTTGGCACCGAAGCCTGCGCCTTCAATGTGATGAAGCGTTCAAGCCGGACTCTGGACTTGGAGCGCAGCATGATCCGGGGCCTGGACCCGGGCATCAATAACGAGTACTGGGAACGCTTCCGCGACCAGGACCCTTTTGGCGACTGGTACGTGGGAAAAGGCTGGTCCCGCTACCGGAACGTTATTACGGCTGCCGAATTGCAGCCCATGGACCGCTATATCAAGTCCAGTTACTACAACGAATTCCTTCGGCCCCATTCCATACATTTCGGCATGGAATTCGCCCTACGAGCGGAGCACGGAATTGTCGGCGTCATGGGCGTCTACCGGCCGCCGAAGTCGACCGATTTCAACAGGCGCGACGTGGCCATGGCGGGTCTCATCACCGCCGGGCTGGGCACCGCCCTTAAGCGTGTTCTGGCGGACGAACTGGTGGCGGAGCAACAACGGATCATCGACGGAATCCTGCCGGATTTGCCATTTAAGGACCTGCTCATCCTGGACCAAGAACTCAATGTCGTGTTCGGAAGCAACAATAAGGTTGGGGCACTTTTTAGTTCGCAAAACTCCTCGTGCCGTGAATTACGCGCCTTATGCAAAGGTTTCTTCGACACCGAGACGCCGGCGACGGAGTCGTCGGATCACACGCACCGCAGCGAACAAGTAAACGGCCCCGATGGTGAAGTACTTTCCCTGCAGGTACGCTTTCTTGACAGTGACGTGGACAACCCGCGCCTCATGCTTTGCCTGGAGCCCAGCGCCGACGCATTGTCACCCGATGATCTGATGCGAAAGTGCGGTTTGACGCGTCGGGAGATGGATGTTGCGTTTCTGGTCGCCGCCGGGCTGCCAAATACCGAGGTCGGCAAGACACTCGGTATCAGCATCTACACTGTACAGAATCACTTGAAGGCGGTTTACCGCAAGTTCGGCATCCAGGGCCGCACTGCTCTCGTCAACCGCCTCAACCGCACGGTATAGAGTCTCAAAAGAACTGCTTGTATTCCAGCGTCAAGAAATCCGGCGCGGCGCCGAATTCACTGCGCGGCAACAGTCCACCACCAATCAAGACATCGGCGCCCCGGCCCGTGGTGACATTGGCCGTGGCCAGCAGGTCCGCGTTGTCGCTGACCGAAAACACCAAGTGCGCCTGGGCGATCGCTGAACTGTCGGAAAGCGAGACGATGCCGACCAGGCTGCCGGTAAGCACGGGCATGATTTCGTAGCTGGCCCGCGCGCCCATAAGGTGCCGCCCAGCCTGAAGCGTAGCCTCGCCCGCCAAGCGTAGGGCATTCGTCAGGTCATCAGCTCCGCCGCCATCATTAAAAAGATACTCCATGTCGGCTTGCAGACCGTTGTCGAAGCGGCGGCCAAGGCCCGCCACCAGTTCCAAATGATCCTCGAACAGGGCCTCGCCGTTGGCGAGGAAAGGGCTATCCGAGGCCTCTAACCAGGCGCCCTCAACCCGAACCTGCACCGGGCCCAGTTCACCCACTGCCGCACCGCCCCATAAATTCCCGCCATAGACCTTGCCGCTCTGTACCGCCACATCCCAGCCGCCAATGCTGCTATAGACACGAGCCAGCAATGCCGAGCCGGTCCAGTCAATGTGGGCGTCGCGCCTATCAAGGGCAAAGTCGGCAACGCTCGCGCCACCCCGCAGGGCCGGATGACCCGTCAAGTCGACTTCCCGACCGGCCGCGCCGACAAAACTCAATCCGGAAAAATCACCCAGGGCAAAATCAACGCGCAGGGCATCCACGCCGGCTTTGTAGTCGCGATTGACCTGTTCGGCGCGGAAGGGACGAAATATGTCGAGGGGGTTCCAGAAGTAGGCCTTTCCGAAGGTAATGGCCTGGCGCCCCAGGGTTATGTCGGCCGGGCCCAGCGTAAGCCTGACGTTGGCGCGGTCGATCAGCGCAAGCAGATCAGTGTTTTCGCTGGGCCGATCATCCCAGGCCAGATCGACGGCACGGTAGCGCCCATTTCCGGCGCGCGCCGCAGCCAGCCTAAAGGCGCTGTCGCTGGCTGTTCGCGCGGTTGAAAACAGATGAAATTCAAAATCGCCGGACGAGCCAACGTCACCGCTGACCATCAGCCGCAAATTGGCGAAGCCCAACGCATCTTCGCCAAGATCGCTACTGAGCCCAGCCACCCCGCCTCTTAGGTAGGGGTCGAACTCTGCCTCAGGCACCCAGCTTTGAACGCCGCTGAAAACACCTGAGATCGTGTCGCCGTCGGGGAATCTCGACGCGGCAATTCCTGCGGCACCGGCAGAGCTCAAGGGTATCAAAAGGGCGAGAACCAGCGCAACGAGCCGTTTCATAATCGTTTCTCAGACCGATTGCTCGGTCGATATCAGGCCGTCTTTCATGATTAACAGACGGCGGGCGCGCTCGCGCACCGCGCGATCGTGTGTGGAAAACAAGAACGTGACACCATGATCGCGGTTAAGGCCCTCCATCAGGTCGAGCAGCCCCTGAGCATTCTCCGAATCCACGTTGGCCGTGGGTTCATCCGCCAAAATCAGCGCCGGGCGGGCGGCCACGGCACGGGCAATGGCCACGCGCTGCTGCTGACCGCCGGACAGCTGCCGGGGGAATCTGTCCTCCAGACCGCCGAGCCCCACGATTTCAAGGACCTCGCTCACACGCTCGCGCCGCTTCGCCTTGGACAGCCCTTGCAACATCAAGACGTACTCTGCGTTCTCCATGGCCGTCATGACAGGAACCAGGTTGAAATTCTGAAAGACGAAGCCGATCCGATCACGGCGCAATTCGCTCAAGTCCGACGAAGAAAGTTCGGCCACATCCTGCCCATCAATCACGATGCGGCCCGACGTCGGGTGGTCCAGACAGCCGATCAGGTTCAGGAGCGTGCTCTTGCCCGAGCCCGACGGCCCAGCCATGGCGGAAAATTCTCCCGGCATCAAGGTCAGGTCGACACCCCGCAGGGCGTGCACGGCAACGTCGCCCTCGCCGTACTCCTTGGTCACGTTTCTTACTTCGACAATCGGTTCCATAACCCGCCTAACGCAACAAATTCGCAATATTGACATTCACCGCCCGGCGCATGGGCAGCATGCTCATGAATACAGTGGCAACAAATACCCCGCCGCCACCCCAAAGTAACAGGGACAATGAAACGTGGGGGTGGATAATGGGGTCAACCGCAAGCCCGGAAACGCTCATGTCCTCGGTCATGAGAAAACGCAAATCCCAGCCGGTAACCCCCAGCCAGTAAGCTAGAAGCCCTCCACTCGTAAGGCCAAGCGCGACGCCAAACGCGGCCAGCATCATCGCCTCGACGAAAACCTGGGCTTGGATCTCCGCCGGCCGCGCGCCAAAGGCCATAACCGCGGCGAATTCCCGCTGCCTTTCCTGCACCGCCATCAAAAGAGTATTCAAGATTGTGAAGAGCACCAGGAACACCAGAATAGCCTCGAAAAAAATGCCAGATACTCGATCGATCTGGATTGTGTTGTTGAGGCTCGGCATCACCGCCTGCCAGGTATGCGCTGTCGCCGCGCCCTTATGGGCGGCGATGATTCTGCGAATTTCGGCAAAGGCGCCAGACAGACGATCAACGTCCCCCATCACCAGACCAACCTGAGTGGCGCCGCCTTCAGGCAAATTAAAGAATGATCGCGCCGTATCCACCGGCACCTGCACCAGGTATCCGTCCAGGGTGTCGACGCCCGTGTCGAAAACGCCCTTGACCCGAAACAGCCGCTCCACCAGTTCACCTTCCGCATCATTGGCGGTAAGGACCACCTTCTTGCCGGGCGCAACATTGAGCCGCTCGGCCAGCACGCGGCCAACCATAAGCACAGCCCCATCGCCCGGCTCAAGATAACTGCCGCTGACCACACGGTCGACTAGGGGCGACATTTCGAATTCCACGTCGGGCTGAACGCCGGCGATGGCGACACCGATGGAATCGGCGCCGGAGCGCGCCACGCCTTGGCCGTTGATCAGCAATTTAACCCGGTCAATGCCGGGCCGCCGCGCCAGATCGGTGGCCAGATCGGTGGCCCCGTCGATCCACAGGTCGACCGCCGGAGCATCGCGGTATTCCGGGTGCTCGATCGTGATGTGTCCGGCCTGCATGCGCACACCGTCGTTAATGAGCTGACGGTACATGCCGTCCTGAATGGAATAGAAGAAGACGGCGAAGAACAAGCCGAAGCCGATCGCGCCGACCGAGATCAAGGTACGCCTTGGCCGGCGCCAGAGCGTCCGCCAGGCAAGTTGGGTGACCATGCGGCTATGCATTGTGTATTGTCTCCACCGGATTCAGCCGGGCCGCCAGCAGCGCCGGGTAAAGTGCCGCCACGACGCAAACCGCGCACATGGCGAGGATGGTCTGGGCCACGGCACTGGCGGTCAGCACGCCCCGCCATAAGGGGTCGAAAGCCATGCCGTTGAAGGAAAATGTCCCGCCCGCGAGCGCCATCAAGTCAATTCCATAGGTCTGCAAGTACAAAGCCCCGGCAACACCCAATATGGCGCCTCCAGCGGTGGCAACGACCGCGAGCATCAGCGCCTCGCCGGCTATTCCGACGATAATTCGCCAGGGCGGCGTACCGAGAGCCTTCAAGACGCCAATTTCGGTCAGGCGATCATAGGTCGACATGAGCATGGTGTTGGTGACACCAATTCCCGCGGCGATGAAGAATATGACGCCGTAGATCCAAATTACGCTATCCATGAGTTCCATGAGTTCCGCCAGGAATGGGTTAAGGACCATCCAGGTCTCTACTTCATCGTTCTCGTAGTACGGCCGGGCAAGCGCCTTCACCGCGTCGGGCTCAACGGCGCCGTGCGAATTGAAGGCGACCTCGTGTACCGCGCCTTCCGGAAAGCTGAAGAGCGCGCGAAAATCACCTTCGTGCATGATAACGACACCGCGGTCTACTTCGTCGCCCACGCCCTTCAAGATGCCAACAATATTATACAATTCGCTGCCGATCGAGCCGTCCGCGCCCTGGACAATGACAACCAGTTCGTCTCCGATAGTGCTCTTCAACGTCTTTGCGAGTGTCTTACCAATGACCACGCCGTTTCGCTCATCCTCCGCCAAGTACCGCCCGGGCGAGACTTGCCGGGCAAGCGAGAAGCCATTCTTTTCCGCCGCCGGCGAGACACCCCAGAAAGACGCCCCGGCCGACTTCGGACCGGAGGAGATCAGGCCGTAGCCAAAAAGACGGGGCGCCGCGTAGACACCCTGGCTTTCGAACTTTGCCAGCCCATCATCCCAGGCCACGGTCTTGTATATGGAGCGGTCGCGCCGGTAGCCCTCTGCATGGACCTGCACGTCGCCGGTATACAATTGAATGGCGTTGCCCTTCATCTGTTCGACCATGCCCAGCAACAAAGCGTAGCCCATGATGAGAATTGCCGTATTAAGCATGACCGAGGCCAGCGTGATGCCCGTCCGCGTGCGATTCCGCCAAAGATTTCGCCAGGCAACGATTATGCTTTCCATGGGCCTATCTGTCTTGCAACCGCCGCAACGAAAAAGTTCCCGCAGGCTGGGTTACGTCAAACTCAATTTCATTATAAATGACGAGGGTAAATTCGGTCGGCTTGTCCTCCGGGACAATACGAACTTCGCTGGGCAGCACACGATCACTAAACTGTTTGGGCTTCAATAAAGTCATGGTACGCGCCAAGTTTATGTCCTCGTCATAATAAAGTTGTTCGACCGGCAAAAGCGTCTCGGCGTCCACGACTACCATGATCTGGCCCCAAACCACTGCCGCATCGGGCTTCGGCACACAACGAATTTCAATAATATCGGCACCGTCGCGCAATCCCTGGAACGAAATTTCGAAGTCATAATCGTCGGTCATGCGGCTTTCCTTGACCAGGTCGTTGTTTGTGAAATGGCTACCCATCCAGGAGCCACCCATCATCGACGAGGGCAGTTTGATGACCCGATTGACCTTGGGCAGGTAATTCCAGATATCCTTATCCACGCGCAGGGTTGCTGTTCCTTTCTCCTTTTTCGGGGAGACAATGCGCATTAGGGAGTCGTCTTTGCCCTCGGTCCACATGTCGATGACCAACGAGCGGTTCCAATGCTTGGTGTTCACGGTCATGGTCATGCGCCCTACCGCCGACTTTCCCCGGTAAAGGTCATCGGCTCGATCCAGTATTTGCCGCGCCGTCATACCTGATGCGGTTTCCTGCCCCAGAGCCGAAAGCGGCACCAGGCCCAGGACAACAAGCGCGGCCAGAATCCAGCGCCGCAATACAGTTTTCAAAGGGTTTCCCAAGCATTCCATGGCCTGGAGTTTATGCCGCCAAGTACCCGTAAAACCAGCACTAAATAAGCCATAAACAGGCTTCCCCCGATTCAGGTAAGGGAAATTTAAAGCCTGGCGTGGGATGCTCTCACCTGGGCAAAGTATGAGAGGATTCATGATCCCAGCGGTGCGTTCCAGCCTCGATGTCGCAATCTGGTTTTGCGAACGGGCGGAGTCTGCCCATCGGCCCATGCCAGCCATCAAATTGCAGCAGCTTCTTTATCTGGCGCAGACCGAATACGCCAAGAAAACCGGGGGGCGGAAACTCATGCCCGCGACCTTCCTGGCGGCGCCCTTCGGTCCCCTGGAGCCCACGGTCTACCATGCCTGTGAGCGTGGAAAACCCGACCTGCGCGTGACCTATCCGGCACGGCAAGTCGAGGAGTTTCTCATGAAAGTCTGGGACAAGCACGGGACCCAGCCGGCCGAACAATTGGATGAGGCCGTACGGGGCGAGCCCAATTATCGCCGGGCGCTGAAACAGGGGCGCAACAGCGAGATCATTATCTCGCCGCTTCACCTCGTCGAGAACGCGGGGGCTTCATCAAAACCCGCGCGGCCAAAAATCCCCGCCAATTCCGCCGACGAGAATTTTGTCGGCATTTCCCTGAGCGGCAAGCGGGCGACCAAGTGGCGCCCCGGATCAGCGCCGCCAGGCTCGTAAACCGCGCCGGATACCAAGCCCCGTTCTTGGCCCGTCCAACATATTGTGTGGCGGGCCTAAATCCCTATGCTATGGGCCCA
>CAYOOG010000010.1:11047-13374 GCA_964405515.1 uncultured Alphaproteobacteria bacterium
ACAAGATGCCGGCAGTAGACCCGCCGAGGCATAGCTCGACCGTAAGGAAGTTTGCCAGCTTCCCACACATTGATGCGCTGGGCATCAGGTTCACTTCGACCATTAAGGGAACGGCAACTGCCGTGCTACCCCACCAGGAAAAACTTATCGGCAACCCCGAGAGCGGTGTTCTTCACAGTGGCGCCGTCACCAGTCTGTTGGATACGACATGTGGCCTTGCCGTGATTTCGAGCATGGTGGAGTTGCAGGCCCTGGCCACCCTGGACCTAAGGATTGACTTTCTGGCCACAAGTTCCCCTGGACTGGACCTTAATGCCCGCGCCGAATGCTACAAGAAAATCAATGATATCCTTTTCGTGCGCGCGATCGCCTACCACGACGACGCGGACGACCCCATAGCTACGTGCGCCGCGACCTTTATGTTGCGCACGGACGCGCCGCCCCCGGTGGATGAGGAGGCGTCCTGATGGAAGTCTGGAACCGTTGCCTTGAGGCCAGGAAAACAGGTGATTTTTCCGCCGTGGTGGAGGCCATACCTTACACGTCGTTCCTGGGGATCAAGGCCTGCGAACAAGATGGCATTATCCTGGCCAGACTTTGTTACACGGACATGCTGGTCGGCTACCCGACCCCACCTACCCTGCATGGCGGCACGGTAAGCGCCTTAATGGAAACAACGGCAATTTTTCAGCTAATCCGAAGCACCGACTGCAGTCGCATGCCGGAGACGGTCGACTTTTCCATAGACTATCTGCGTCCCGGCAAACCCCGTGACGCCTTTGCAAAAGCCGTCATAACCAAACACGGCCGCCGCGTTGCCAACGTGCAGACCACGGTCTGGCAGGACGATCCGGACAAATTGATTGCTACCGGGCACGGCCACTTCCTACTGCCCTAACTTGTCAGGCGCGGCGGCGTCGATCCTCCGATTTAAGCAATTCCATGGCCAAATTGAGTTGAATCATCCGTTGATGACTGCCGTACCCGCTGTCCGGATGGTGATATGCCGCCAGCATCTTAAATTTGGCCACCAGTGCCCGCGAGTCGGGAGTGGCGTCCGGCGGAAACCCTAGAATATGTAAGGCATCTGATCGGGTCTTGGGACCCTGTGGCAAGGGATCGAACGAAAGCACCGAAAGCAGCGTCACAAGACGTTCGTTTTCATCTCTCAGAACTTCGACCAACTTGTCCTTATCGGGAAAGGCGCCGTTGCCCCCGGAGGGCGTTGCGGCACCATCATCCTGTGCCAGCGCAAGGGCAAGCGCCCGGCGAATAAGGCTGCCGTCCGTGTCCGGCGGCATGCGAAGCTGCAACCTGGGTTTGCGCTTCAAAACTCGACCGGCCGAGGGACCGGATCGCAGGACCACCTCTTCACGATCACCGCTCTCCGGCTCGCCTGGATCGGCCGCCCGGCGGATGATTTCTTCCGGCACCGTCAAGATTACCGAGCGTGCGATGTCAGCGACATTGACGTGACGGCTCTGAGCCAAGGCCTCGACCCGCTTGCGGAACACCGTGGGGCAACTGATCGTGAAGGATTTTTTGCCGGCCATGGGCGTGATTGACCTCATTCTCGAAACTACAAACGCAGTTTATACGGGTACAAAACGACATGTCCAGTAACGAACACGCGCCAATGAGCCGGATTCGGGGGCAAGTCAATAATCACAGATTGTGGTTAAAAACCGGTAAAGCCCCACGGAACAAGGTCTTTTGCGGGATGGCACGCTACTGGGAGGCTCATTCCAGAAGGGGAACGAAATAGACCCGGAGAATCGATCCGGGCGGCTCACGGCAGCATCGAAGGCGTGCTATGAACCTGTTGCAATACCTTCGCCGCATATGCGATCCAGATTTTCAGAAGTGAGAGAAACTGTATGAGTCCGAAGTCCTTCCCCCTGATTGCGGTGCTTTTCGTTTGCCTGCCGACACAATCCGCTCACGCCAGCGGGGCCGACGATCCGTTGGATCAACCGCCTGAAGGTATCGAAGCCCGACAGCCCGAGACCTCACCAGCGACGCCGGTCGAAGACGCAGCCGCCCAACCCACCGCCAAGAAGGAGCAGCCTTGGAAGGGTGTGTTCCAGGCCGGCGGCAAGGATGTGAATCTCAAGATTTCCGGCCAGATAAGCCGCATGGCGCTCCACTACGACGACGGCGAGGAATCCGACTTGCGCAGCGTTGACAACGACCACTCTTCTACCCGCCTACGCCTTCTTGCCACGGTAAAGCCGGACGCCGACTGGACCATCGGCGGCAGGCTTGAGGCCGAACTTCTTGCCAATAGCTCCAAGAACTTTACCCGGTCGAAGACGAAAGGCGCCAAG
>CAYOOG010000010.1:13384-35080 GCA_964405515.1 uncultured Alphaproteobacteria bacterium
AGAACTTGGCGACCTTCAATGAACGCTATATTGAAGTCACCGTGGAGCACAGGCGATATGGCAAGCTCTACCTGGGTCAAGGGAACACGGCTTCCAACAAGACATCCCAGGCCGACTTGTCGGGGACCAATCTTGCCGGCCGTTCGGAGGTCTATAAATGGGGCGCGGCGCTTGAGTTCTGGGACAGCACTAACGGGCGTTATTCGGGCATCAGCGTTCATGACGCCGTCGACGACATGGACGGCCGCAGCCGCAAGGACCGCATCCGTTACGACACGCCAAGCTTTAACGGCCTGAAGCTGGCAACCTCGGTGCACGAGGGCGGGGCCTGGGATCTGGCCGCCTTTTACGGCCAGAAGATTGCCACCGTCGCCATCAAGGCCGCCGCCTCATTTGTCGATATGTCACCGGTGAGCGATCGGGTAAAGAGCCAGTATTCGGGCTCCCTGGCGCTCCGCCACAACAATGGCTGGAACGCCGCCATAGGCATCGGCGGCCAGGACACAAAAGGCGAAGCGGCGGCGCAAGACCCCTGGTTCGTCTACTTGAAACTCGGCTACCGGACCAAGACCTTGAACCGTCTTGGTCTGACCGCGTTCTCGCTGGACCACGGCTATTTCGATGAACTTGAGGCAAAAGACCAAGACGCCACGGTTTGGGGCCTGCAACTGGTGCAGAGTATTGACGCCTGGCGTACGGATATCTTTGCCGGTTGGCGGCGATACAGCCTGGACAGCCCGGGCATCGACACCGCCGCCATCGATATCATCGGTATCGGCGCGCGCTTCAAGTTTTAGAAATCGCTGTGGTTTTTGCCGAGGTGAAGTAAAATGTCCCCTTGGGCCCGCCAACCCGGGCCAAACTGACCTGAGCTTGCCTAGAGTCTAACCGTGAATGATTTTGCCGCCGCCCTTAGCGCCGCCACCTCACTGATCTGGAATCTTGACCCGGATTTGTTGGAGATCGTCGGACTGTCCTTGCGGGTCAGCCTGACGGCGGTGGCCGTTGCTGCCCTGATTGCCCTGCCTATCGGGGCGTCATTGGCGCTGTTTCAATTTCGCGGTCGGCGGGCGCTGATCATACTGATGAACGCCCTGATGGGCCTGCCGCCCGTGGCCATTGGCCTTATCGTCTACCTTCTATTTTCCCACAGCGGGCCTCTGGGTGTTTTCGGCCTCATATTCACGCCGGCAGCCATGATCATCGCCCAGGTGATCCTCGTGGTGCCGCTTATTGCAGCCCTGGTGCGTCAATCGGTCGAGGACCTATGGGCTGATTATGGCGAACAATTGGCCTCCCTCGGCGCCGGGCCATGGCGTGCCCTGCCGACCCTGCTTTGGGAAGGCCGGGCAGCGGTAATGATGGCCATACTCGCCGGCCTTGGCAGGGCGGCGGCGGAAGTCGGCGGCGTGATGATCGCCGGCGGCAATATTGATCACCTTACGCGGGTCATGACCACGGCCATCGCGCTTGAAACCAGCAAGGGAAATCTGGCCCTGGCCCTGGGGCTGGGCCTGATCCTGATTATTGTCTCGCTGGCTATTAACGCGTCGGTGTTCGTGGCCACGGATGCCACTCAAAAGGCTCACGCGTGATGGATACACGGGTCTCCCTCGCGGCCGAGCCACAGATCCTGCCCCTAAGGCTGGACGGCATCTGTTATCGCGCAGGCGGACGTGATCTGATTCAGGATGCGACCGTGACGTTCGATACGGGCCCCAGAACGGTGATACTGGGCCCCAATGGTGCCGGTAAGAGCACCCTGTTGCGGCTATGCCACGGACTTCTCGATCCGAGCCAGGGCGAAATCCGCTGGCGCGTACCCAATAAGAACGGCCGCAGAGGCAAGGTCGCCGCCCGCCAAGCCATGGTGTTCCAACGACCGGTCATGCTGCGCCGTTCGGCCCGTGACAACCTGAAGTACGCTTTGAAATTGCGCGGCGTTGAGCGCAGGCAGCGCAAGCAGCTGACCGAGGAGGCGCTTACCCTCACCGGTCTCGCCGACCGGGCCGACGTTTCGGCACGCAAGCTGTCCGTGGGCGAGCAACAACGTCTAGCCCTGGCGCGCGCTTCGACGTTACGGCCGGAGGTCCTATTCCTGGACGAGCCGACGGCGAGCTTGGACCCCGCCTCCACGCGGGCGTTTGAGGACATCATTAACACCATTAACAGCGCCGGCACCAAGATCATTATGACCACCCATGACCTGGGGCAGGCGCGCCGCATTGCCGACGAGGTCGTGTTCCTGCACAGCGGTCGTATTGTCGAGCAAACCGCCGCCGACGTCTTTTTCAACGGGCCTCAAAGCCGCGAAGCCGCCGCCTTTTTGGACGGCAGATTGCTTTGGTAGGTAGAAGAGGCCGCATTACGAGGTTTTGGGCGCCAACGCTCGCGCTACTCTTTCACCTGTTTGGTTATTCCGCACAGGGTGCCGATTCTTCTCTGCTTATTGCTTCGACAACATCGACAGAGAACTCCGGCCTGTTCGGCTTTCTGCTTCCCCTCTTCACCAAGGATACCGGTATTACGGTTCATGTCGTCGCCCGAGGCACCGGCCAGGCCATCCGCATCGCACAAAACGGCGATGCGGATTTGCTTTTTGTCCACGACAAGTCATCGGAAGAGAAATTCGTTGCCGAAGGTTTTGGGTCCGAACGCTTCGACGTCATGTACAACGATTTCGTCATCGTTGGACCGGTCGAGGATCCCGCCGGCATTGGCGGCCAGCAGGACGCAGCTACCGCGTTACGCACAATTGCGAGCCACCGGGCGGTATTTGTTTCGCGCGGCGATACCAGTGGCACCCATAAGGCTGAACTTCGTCTTTGGCGGGAGGCCGGTATTGATCCCGCTGCGGCGTCGGGCCGCTGGTACAGGGAGGCAGGCGCCGGCATGGGCGCCGTGCTCAACACCGCAAACGCCTTGGGCGCCTATACGCTGACCGATCGTGGAAGCTGGCTCGCCTTTGCCAACCGTTCCGCGTTGAGAATCCTTTTGGAGGGCGACCCCCGCCTTTTCAATCAGTACGGCGTTACAACCGTCAACCCACGCAAGTTTCCCCACCTCAACAGTGCCGCAGCCCGTGCCTTTGTGAATTGGATAACCGCACAGAAAGGACAGGCGCTTATCGCCTCCTTCACCATCGGGGGCAAGCAAGCGTTCTTTCCCAACTCTTTGAAATCAAGCCTTTAATTCGATTTCTGTTGGACCAATCTGTAGACCTTCCAGTTTTAATTCAATCGTTTGATTAAGTCACTCGATTAAGATAAAATCGGCCCGAATCGGCGACCTGATCCAGGAACAGAGCAATGGCCCGCAAATCCGTCAGCGTGGACATCGACCCCAGGGGCGAGGCCACCCGCGCCCGCCTGATCAAGGCCGCCCAGCGGGAGTTCTCGACCCACGGCTTTGGCGGCGTTACCACTCGGCAACTCAGCAGCGCCGCGAAGGTCAACATCGCCGCCATCGCCTATCACTTCGGCAGCAAGAAGGGGCTGTATCTCGCCGCCGTCAGCCAGATGGTCGATGACATGAAGCAACTCTTCGGCTCAATGCCTCAGGATCTGGCGGGCAACCTTCCTGACCTGACGAGCAATCCCGAAAGCTTGGGCCGGATGATCGACATGGTACTGCGACGATTTCTCCAGACCGTGCTGGGGAACCCGGAAATGAAAATGCGGATCGGCTTGATCATGCGTGAGTACGCCGACCCCAGCGACACCTTCCCGATCATGTACAAGGCGCTGGTCGGGCCGATGCACAAGGGCATCACGCGGCTGGTCGCACTGTCGCTGGAAAAACCGCCGGAAGACCCCGAGTGCATCCTGCGGACCCACGCCATGATGGGTCAGTGCATGGGATACCTGATCGCCAAGGCGGTGATCTGTGAGCGCATGGGCTGGGAGGATTACACGCCCGACCACATCGACCAAATCGCCGACGCAATTTCGAAGAACACACGCGCCGCCCTCGGACTGCAAGAGGCGGCTAACTCAGAAGGTGAATCGTCATGAAACACCCAGACCCGAAGAAAGTACGGCCTTTCGTCGCTGCCATCGTCATAGTCTCGCTGTCTACCTGGTACGCCTATGACCGCTGGTGGGGCGGCGGCACGCTCGGTGGCGATATGGTGCTGTACGGCAACGTGGACATCCGGCAGGTGGCGCTTGCCTTTAACGTCGGCGGGCCCATTGCCTCGGTCGCCGTTGAAGAGGGCACCGCCGTTGAGAAAGGCCAACTTCTCGCCACCCTGGAGTCCGAGCCCTACGACCATGCTCTTTCGGCTGCAAAGGCGACCGTCGCGCTGCGCCAAGCGGAGCTTGCCAAGCTGGTGGCCGGGAACCGCCCGCAGGAGATCGAACAGATTCGAGCCGGTATAGCAGCGGCGGAGGCCGATCTGGCCAACGCCGAATCAACTTACAAGCGGCGCCAGTCGCTACTCGCCAACAACGATGTCTCGCGCCAGGCATATGACGATGCGCAGCGGGCCCTTGACGCCGCCAAGGCGCGCCTTAGGGAGCAAACCGAAGTCCTCGATATCGCGCTTGAAGGCTTCCGCAAGGAAGACATCGCCGCCGCCCGCGCCGCGCTCAAGGCCGAGGAGGCCAACTTGGCCACGGCCCGCTACCGCCTCGCCCGCACCGAGCTGCGGGCCCCGGCCAAGGGCACGGTTCTGATCCGTACGCGGGAGCCAGGCGCCGTGGTTCTGTCCAACACGCCGGTGCTGACGCTTGCTCTCACCGACCGTGTCTGGGTGCGAACCTTTATCCCGGAGACGGAACTGGGCCTTGTAAAACCCGGCTTGGCCGCGGCGGTCACGACTGATTCCCACCCGGATCGTATTTTCAAGGGACAGGTTGGATTCATATCTCCTACCGCCGAGTTCACACCGAAGGCCGTGGAAACACCGGAACTACGCACGGCGCTGGTCTATCGGCTCCGGGTCTACGTGGACGACCCTGACAACAACCTGCGCCAGGGCATGCCCGTTACCTTGACCTTGAGCCCAGGCGGTGGCGAATAGCGCGGGAGCCAGGGGCCGTGACAAAAAGCGTCGTACAGGTGGCGGAGGTCAGCAAGACCTTCCACACGGAGGACCGCGAGGTTCAGGCCCTCGATGCCCTGAGCACGGAGATCGGCGGTGGTTGCATCACCGGCCTTGTAGGCCCCGACGGCGCCGGTAAGACCACGCTCATGCGCTTGATTGCCGGGCTTCTGTCGCCGGACCAGGGCAACATTACCGTCCTGGGCCTGGACAGCGTCCGCGACACCGATGCCGTTCACCAGCGCATCGGCTATATGCCGCAGCGCTTCGGTCTTTACGAAGATTTGACCGTGTCCGAGAACATGAACCTTCACGCCACCCTGCAGGGGCTTGGCCCGGTCGAGCGAACCGCCCGCTTCGATGATCTGCTCGGCTTCACGGGCCTCGGCCCCTTCGGCGACCGGCTCGCCGGTGCGCTCTCGGGCGGCATGAAGCAAAAGCTCGGCCTCGCCTGCACACTCATCAATCCACCGCAACTGCTGCTCCTGGACGAGCCCAGCGTCGGAGTCGACCCGCTTTCGCGCCGCGAGTTGTGGTCCATCGTCAGGGGACTGGCGACCGAGGGAATGGCGATCCTTTGGAGCACGGCCTACCTGGACGAAGCCGACCGCTGCGATGAAGTCCTGATGCTGAGTAACGGCACGCTTTTGGACCAGGGAAAACCGGGCCATTTCAGCAGCGCCATGGCTGGGCGGACATTTGCCGTCAAATTAAATGGCGCCGACAAGCGTGACCTTCAACGCCAGGCGACCAAGCTGCCGGGAATTGTGGACGCGCTTATCCAGGGCCGCAATTTGCGGTTGGTCGTGGACGAAGGAACGGGCGCGCCCAAGGCCAGCGATTTGGCCGGTGATCAAAATGACGGGCAGGCGCTGTCCATTAGTCCCGTGGAACCCCGCTTTGAGGACGCCTTTGTCGCCCGCCTCAAGGATACGGTACCGCGCGCGGATGCGCCTCCAGACCCTGATCAAGAAATCGAACAGAAAGATACGGTCTCGCAAGACTCGCCCGTAGGCGTGGTGATCGAAACCCGAAACCTGACCCGCCGGTTTGGCGAGTTCTGCGCCGTGGATGAGGTCAGCTTTGCCGTCGAAAGGGGAGAGATTTTTGGACTTCTGGGCCCCAACGGCGCCGGCAAGTCAACCACCTTCAAGATGCTCTGCGGGCTGCTGTCGCCGAGCAGCGGAACCGCCACCGTGACCGGCATTGATCTGGCACATGCGCCGGCGACGGCGCGCGAGCGTATCGGGTACATGTCCCAGAAATTTTCCCTCTACGGGAACCTCACCGTGATGGAGAATCTCAATTTCTTCTCCGGTGTCTACGGGCTCGCCGGCAACACCCGCCGGACCCGCATTGACGAAGTGGTGGCCGAGTTTGATCTTTCTCCGTATTTGGATAGCCTCTCCGCCGACCTGCCGCTCGGCTTCAAGCAGCGTCTGTCCCTTGCCGCCGCCGTCATGCACGACCCGGCTATACTGTTTCTGGATGAGCCAACCTCCGGTGTCGACCCACTGACTCGGCGGGAGTTCTGGCAACGCATTAACAACATGGCGGCGCGAGGCGTGACCATATTGGTGACCTCGCACTTCATGGACGAGGCCGAATATTGCGACCGTCTGGCGATCATTTACCGGGGCCGAATCATCGCCACCGGGATGCCGGACGACATCAAGGAAAGGTTCACCCTGGCCGGCCAGCCCGAGGCAACCCTGGAAGAAGCTTTTATTTCACTTATTGAGAGCTATGACCGGGAGCACCCGCAATGACCTCGCGCAGCCGGTTCGATTTCAGGCGGTTCAAGAGCCTGGTGGGTAAGGAATTTCTGCAGGTGCTCAGGGACCCCGGAAGCCTCTATGTTGCTTTTGTCATGCCGCTCGTCATGCTTGTGCTATTTGGTTATGGCGTGTCCCTGGATGCCAAGAACGTGCCCGTCGGCGTATTGATCGAAAAGGCCGATAACAAGACGGCGAGTTTTGCGGCGTCGCTGAATAATTCGCGCTACATATCACCGATTTACGTCAACAGCCGCAAAGAAGCCGACAGACTGCTATTTGCCGGCACACTCAACGGCTACGTTGTCTTGCGCGCGGATTTTGCCACCCGGCTGTCGCGGGTGGAAATGGCGCCCTTGCAACTAATCTTGAACGGCACTGATTCCAATACGGCGCGTCTTATCGAAGGCTACATACAGGGAGCCTGGGGCAATTGGCTTGCCCAGGAACAACTACTGGACGGCGGCCAGGCCAGACCGCCGGTTGTTGCCGAGCCGCGCGTTTGGTTCAACCCGAAGCTGGAAAGCCGAAACTTTATCGTTCCCGGTGTAATCGCACTGATCCTGGCGTTGGTTGGCGCCATGTTGACGGCCTTCGTGATCGCCCGGGAATGGGAAAGGGGCACCATGGAATCCATGCTGGTCACGCCGGCGACCATGCCGGAATTTCTGGCCAGCAAGATTGTGCCCTATTACCTGCTTGGCATGGGCAGCATGCTGCTGGCCACGGCAATAGGCGTCTGGTTCATGGGCGTGCCCTTTCGTGGGTCGTTCCTCGTGCTAATTCTTGCCGGTTCGGTTTTTCTAATGACCGCGCTGACCTTGGGCCTTTTGATTTCGACCATAACCAAGAGTCAATTTGTCTCGGCCATCGCCGCCGTAATTACGACCTTGCTTCCCACATTTATCCTTTCCGGGTTCATTTTCGACATCAATTCCATGCCGGAGATAATCCAGTACGTCACATATCTTTTCGCGGCGCGTTATTTCGTCGCCATTTTGCAAACCTTGTTCATGGCCGGCGATATATGGAGCGTCATATTGCCCAATCTTGGCGCAATGACGATTATTGCGACCGTCTTCACCATCGCCATCGTTCGCAAGACAACATCGCGGCTGGAGTAGGTTCGGAATCATGTGGAAACGCATTCGTGCCCTGATCAACAAGGAATTCCTTGCCGTCTGGAAGGACAAGCGGGCTCGCTTTGTTCTGATCGGCCCACCCATTATTCAGCTTTTCCTATTTGGGTACGCGGTGACATTCGATGTCAACGATGCCACTCTGGCTATCCTCAATGAAGATACAGGGAGCGCCGGCCGCGAATTGGTGGCCCGCTTTACCGGGGCCGAAGCCTTTAGGCCCGTCGCCCGCCTGGGCCACGTTTCTGAAATCCGCGAAGTGATCGAATCCAAAGACGCAGTCATGGCGTTGCACCTGGGGCCGACATTTTCGCGGGATCTGGCCAACGGCGGGCCCGCAAAGGTTCAAATCATCGTCGACGGGCGTTCCTCCAACACGGCGGCGATTATCGTCAATTACTCAGGGAGCATAATCGAGGGTTTCAATAAGGACATTGCCCTGGAAATGGGTATGCCCGGAATGCCATCCCAAATCGTCGCGCGCGCCTGGTTTAACCCTGCCCTGACAAGCCAGTGGTTCTTTGTGCCAGGCCTGGTAGCCTTGCTGACCATGGTGGTAACGGCCGTCGTCACGGCACTTTCCATCGCCCGGGAGCGGGAACTGGGCACCTTCGAGCAATTGCTGGTCACACCCTTGAGGCCGTTGGAAATTCTAATCGGCAAGACCATCCCGCCCTTTATCATCGGTTTTGGTGCGGCAACTTTTATTATTGTTGCTGCGGCGTTGTTTTTCCAAATTCCCTTCCAGGGCTCGCTTATTCTGCTTTACGCCGGACTGGGTATGTTCGTGGTTGCCATTGTGGGGATTGGGCTGTTGATTTCCTCCATTGCCAAGACCCAGCAACAAGCCGTACTGGGCGTCATTTTGATCGTATTTCCGTTTGTCATGCTGTCCGGCTTCGCCACACCCATTGCCAACATGCCGGAATGGATTCAGATCATCACCCTGGCCAATCCGCTGCGATATTTTCTGGTCATCGTGCGCGGCCAGTTCCTTCAGGATATGCCGTTTGACGTCACCGTGGACGAAATGTGGCCCCTTGCCATCATTGCCATGGTATCTATGACCGTGGCCACTTGGTTTTTCCGCCGCCGCGTCGCCTAACGTCCTTCGCAACAAGGAAACCGGCAAGAGTCCATGAAGCGTTTCTTCGAGAGGTTCATGCGGCCCAGCCTGACGCTTGGCGAAGCACGGCTGCCGGAAGGCGTGCGCGCGTACGCAGTCGGCGACATTCATGGCCGCATCGACCTGTTGCGCTCGTTGCACGACCTGATTGTGGAGGACAGCGCCGGTGTCTCCGCGGACACGCGGAAGGTATTGATCTACATCGGCGACTATGTGGATCGGGGCTTGGAGAGCCGCGACGTACTTGACTGCTTGATACAGGAGCCCTTGCCGGGATTCGAACATGTCCACCTCATGGGAAACCATGAAGACGCCATGCTGCATTTTATTGACGACGATCCGGCGAATCCCGAGTGGTTGACCTACGGCGGCGACGCCACGCTTTTTAGTTACGGCGCCTCTGTCGAGCCTGGGGCCGTTACGCCGGATCGGTTGAAGGAAACACAGGAAAAATTGCGGCGGAATCTGCCCGCAGCGCACATGGAATTCCTGCGCGGCCTGAAGTCAAGCTATGAACTGGGGGACTATGTCTTTGTGCACGCAGGCATCTTGCCTCGCCGCGCCCTCGATCGCCAGGATCCTATCGACATGATGTGGATCCGGGATGAGTTCATCGAATACACCGCAAGCCACGGCAAGATCATTGTCCACGGCCACACGATCGCCGCCGAGCCCACGGTCCGTCCCAATCGAATCGGAATCGACACCGGCGCCTTCTATTCCGGCCGCTTAACCGCATTGGTGTTGGAGGGTGATGCATACCGATTCCTTGCGACTTGAGCGCGATGGACGCTTATAATGGGCGGCAGCAAGGATAAAGACACGGAACCGCCCGGAGCGGAATGGAGTGGAGGACCGCCATGACAGCAGATAGGGACACCCAACTTGCCTTGTACGAGACATTGGCCCGCAGCCGCGCCTTTGAGGAATCGGTGAGCGCCTGGCACGATCATTACCATCAGGCCACCGGCGAGGAGGCGGTTATTGTCGGTGCCTTCCATGGCCTCAGGCCCACGGACACTGCGGTCTCTCACTACCGGGGCTCGCTCATCGGCGGGCTTGTCATGGGTGCCGAGGCGCGGCGGCTGATTGCCGGAATTCAGAGCAAGGAAACCGCCTATGATCGCGGCCGTTTCCGCTCGGAACTACGGCCACCACCGGAACTGGGTATGTTCGGCGTCATGGGCGGCTCCATTGGCCCCAGCATCTGCTACGGCACCGGCGCCGGCCTTGCCGCCAAGTTGCGCGGCACGGACGATGTCGCCGTGGTTCTGTTCGGCGACGGCGCTTCCGGTCGAGGCGAATTTCACGAGTCCATCAATATGGCGGCAATCATGGATCTGCCTGTGGTCTACGTCTGCCAGAACAATCAGTACTGCGTCGACACGCCGTTGAGAGAGTCCGTTGCCGGCAGCATTGCAGACAGAGCGGTGGGCTATGGCATTCCGGGCGCCCAGGTGGACGGCAATGATGTTCTGGCCGTGTATACCGCAGTGCAAGAAGCAGTGGCGCGCGCCCGCGCGGGTGAGGGCCCGACGTTGTTGGACGCTCTGACCTACCGCGTCATGGGGCACCAAGTATATGACCCGGCCCCCTACCAGCCGGAGGACGAGCGCGCGCCGTGGCGCGAACGCGACCCCTTGGACAACTTCGAGAAGAAGCTCATTGCCGAGGGCGTCCTGGGCGCCGAGGCAGCCGAGGAAATTCGCGCGGCCGCCGCCGAGGAGATGACTCGCGCTACCCAGCAGGTAGAGCAAGACCCGCCCCCGGGCGCGGCGGACGCCGACCCCACAACCGTCTTCGCGGACTAGGGAGGAAATCATGACTCGACTGACCATAAACGAAGCCATTCTAGCGGCCCTTGGAGAAGAAATGCGCCGCGACCCGGATGTCTACGTACTCGGCCAGGGCATAGTCGGCATGGAAGGCGTCTTCAAGGCCTATGCCGGCATGGCCAAGGAGTTCGGCGCGCGCATGATCGCTACATCGATTTCCGAGACGGCTATGGTCGGTGTCTCCTGCGGCGCCGCCATGAAAGGCATGCGCCCGGTCGTCGATCTGTTATTTTCCGAATATCTGCCCCAAGCGCTCAATAGCCTCGCTCAGGATGGTGGCTCGGCATATTATTACTCTGCGGGAAAAACCACCGTGCCTATCGTCTTGCGCATGCGCTTCGGCATCAGCATGTACCGCGCCCACCCCGCCGATCATCACTCCTGGCTCCTGAACACGCCTGGCGTCAAGGTGGTCATGCCGACCACGCCTTACGACGCCAAGGGCCTGATGACGGCTGCCATCCGCGACAACAATCCTGTTGCTTTCATGGAGCACATGGCGCTAACCCACGACCAGCGCGGCGAGGTTCCAGACGGCGACTTTACCGTGCCCATCGGCAAGGCCGAAGTGCGACGGCCCGGCAAGGACGCCACGGTACTTGCTTGTGGGCGCATGGTGCAGGATGCGCTTGATGTCGCCGCAACTTTGGAAAGCGAGGGCGTGGAGGCTGAGGTTATCGATTTGCGATCATTGGCGCCGCTCGACAATGACACCATTCTTGAATCCGTGGTCAATACAGGCCGCCTGGTGATCGCTCAGGAAAACTGGAAGATCGGAGGGTCGGGCGGCGAAATCGCGGCCATGGTGGCTGAAGAGGCATTCAGCGCCTTGCGCGCACCTATTGTCCGCATCGGCTTCCCGCACATTCCCATTCCCCACGCCCTGCCTCTCGAGGATGAATTACGACCCGGCGCCAAACACATTGAGGCTGGACTGCGGAGGCTCCTAGCCGCCTAGCCGATTAATTCTTGGTTAAAGATAGCGTGGCATAGTGAGGTATCTGGGCTTTTTTGCGCCTTGACCACAATCTGAGCAACACACTGCAACTATTACCAATTCCTAGGTACGACCACGCAAACGGATCGCGTATTCGTCTTCAAGTTCTCTTAGGAATAGGACGGTAAACTTGCCGGTGGTCCCAAGGACGATTGCTCAACTGCCGGGGGGGAGATCGGCAGCCTCGATAACACGGGTCACTATACAGCCACGGATCACCTCATGATTGCGGCAAGGGATAAACGGCTAACGGTTATTGCGAGCAGCATTTCTCTTCTGCTGGTGATCACGCTTGGCCTGTCTGTGTGGTACGCAACCCGTGTCGTTAATGACTTCAATGGCGCCATGCGGGTCTGGACGGAGTACAGCGCCGGGGCGGAAAAAAAGCAAAGCTACATCTCAAGCATTCAACATGGACTTGGCCCTGATGGCCTTATACAAGGATTTCGGAACGCGCTCCTGAGGACCGACATCGTGCGGCTCGAGAACGTTCAGACCTCGGTCAAGATCCTGCAGTACAAAATACTCTTATACGAAGAGATAGGAAACAAACAGGAAGTGGCGGCGCTGAATGTTATTTCCGCTGCCCTTGAGGACTACCTCGCCAAGGCCGAAGTAGCGCGTGACGCCATCCTCTCCGGGTTGACCGCAATTGAAATGGACCGTTTGGCGAGGGTTGACGATGCTGCTGCGCTCGACGCCCTTTCGACACTGCAGGAGAATCTGAAGTTAAGCCAACTTGCCAGTGAAGATGGGCTCAACGTGGCGGCTCAGAACGTAAAACGTTGGATTCCCCTGGGCGTGATCCTGCTGTCTCTCCTGGTCATCACGGGAATCGGATTCTTTTGGGTCTTTCGCCTGCTTATCAAGGAAATGAACGGGCACCATGCAGCCGCGGAAAAACTTCGGAAATACAAGGCCGGGTTGGAGCGCCTGGTCGACGAGCGAACCGCTGAACTTGAGTTGATTTTGGATAATGCCACCATCGGCATCGCCTACATGAAGAATCGAACGCTGATCCGCGTAAACCGAAATTTCGAGGAACTATTTGGCTGGGCCTCCGAGGAATTGATCGGATATGGCGAAGACGCTTGGCGCCAGGTCGGGGAAGACTACCGGAGGTTTTCTGAAGAAGCGATTCCGGTAATTGAAGCGGGCGTTGTTTTTGAAGGGGAGTATCAGTTCAAGAAGAAGGACGGATCACGTTTCTGGTGCCGTATCCTAGGCCAGGCCATGGACGCAAAAAGCCCTGACGAAGGTTGTATCTGGCTTGTCGAGGACGTCGGCAACCGCAAAGTTGTTGAGCAGACTTTGATCCGCGCGCGCAAAGACGCCGAGGCAGCCGACCGTTCGAAGACAGAATTCCTGGCCAATATGAGCCACGAGCTCAGAAGCCCCCTGAATTCCATTATCGGATTTGCCGAGACAATAAAGAAGGAATCCTTCGGCCCCGTGGGCCTGCCTCAATATGTGGAGTACGCCGGTGATATCCTCGATTCCGGACTTCACCTCTTGGACCTGATCAACGATATTCTTGATGTCTCAGTCATCGAGACCGGCAACCTGCAGCTTGACGAACGGTTGATCAACATTGGAAGCCTGCTTTCAACCTGCAGCCGCCTGGTTCAACAAAGAGCCAAGAAGGCGGGGCTTGACCTGGAAATCGAGATGCCGACCACACACCCGTCGCTTTATGCGGACGAGAGGCGGCTGAAGCAGATTCTTATCAATCTGCTCACAAATTCCATCAAGTTCACGCCCGCAGGCGGGACCATCTCGTTGCGAGCCTATTTGGATACCGACGGTTGCTATGTCTTTGAGGTGGCCGATACCGGCATCGGAATCGCCGAGGAAGAAATGGAAGAGGTCATGGCGCCATTCGGCCAAGCGGACAGCTCGCTTGACCGAAAATACGAGGGCACGGGACTTGGCTTGCCCCTGGTCAAATCGCTCACCGAACTTCACGCCGGCACGATGTCAATCAGGAGCGAGGTCGACCTGGGAACAACGGCACGGATCCGCCTGCCCAGGTCACGCACCCGCCACGCGGCTTAGAAGTTGTACCTCAACCCGCCGTAAGCGGCTAACCCCGGCGTCCCGTAGCCGAACACATCCTGATAGTTGGCGTCTAACAGGTTTTCGATGCGGCCGAATGCGCTGATACTTTCGGTTATTTCGTACGCCGCTCGCAGGTCAACGACCGTGAACGCGTCCAACATGCCGCGCGAGTCCCGTTCCTTGCTGTTGTAGATCATGGCAAGCGAGACATTTAGCCGGTCATTCGCCTGATATGCCGCCTGCAAATTGATTACATGCTTTGGCCGTCGCAGCCCTTGCACCTGTTCGTCGTTCTTCCGGGTCTTGTTGTAGGTGTAGTTGGCGTCAATCTGCAAACCATCAATGGGGTTGGCCCCAATGATGAACTCAAAGCCTTCGGTCTTGCTCCGGGCGATATTGGAATACCGGAAGGTAGCGAAGCTGAAATCGACCTCGTTGGTAACGTCTATATTGAAATAACCGGCTTCCAGATTGTAGCGGTCGTCCGGTGTCGCGTACAAGATCCCGATTTCCCAGCTCTCGCTTTCTTCGGGGCTCAGCCCCGGATCGCCGAAGGAGGAGAAGAGCTGGAACGTTGTGGGCACCTTGAAGCCCTCGCCAAAGGCGGCGCGAACCGTAGCGCCCGTATCACTCACATCTGCCGCGGCAGCAAGGCGGAAGACAGTGGCGGAACCGAATTTCTCCTGGCTTTCGTAACGCAGACTTGCGTTCGCCGACAGAAAATCAGTGAACTTCGATTGAATCTGGCCGTAGACGCTATGGACGTCGAACTTGCCCGAAAAACCGCCGCCCCATTGGAAGTCCTCGTTGCTCATCTTGTCGCGTTCCGTCTCGGCGCCGACTGTCAAAATTTGATCGGGGGTAAAGTAATAGTTGCCCTGATAACCGAAAGTCCGGCGCTCGCCTTTGAACGTGGAATTGACCATGCCGTCGGCAAGAAAGGCCCGGTCCGTCTCCGCCCAAGTGGCGAAAAAAGTGTTTTCGAGATCGCCGTCCAGAAGATTCAGGTGCCCGGCAACGCGGCCGTCAACCTCTTCGGTGGTGCTATTTTCATCGCCGTCAATGAGCCCGACGGCGAAATCGAAGGAATCAAATTCGCTGGTTGAATCGGCGTAACGCAGATTCGCCGTCAGCTCAAAATTATCGCTGGGCATTAGCGTACCCTTGGCCAGGACGCTGTAATTCCTGAAGCCATCCGTCTCGCTATTTCCATTTGCCGAATCGGCGGAAGAAATCCCATCGGTTTCATCGTATCCGGCGGCCAGCCTGAAGGAATATTTCTCCTGCATGCCGGAAATTGAGCCGCGCGCCTGGCGGGTGCCGAACGAACCGCCCTCCAACGACATCGACGTATCCAGCGGCTTATCGGGCCGCCGGGTGATAATATTGACAACGCCGCCAATAGCGTCACTCCCCCACAGAGAACCCTGAGAGCCGCGCAAGACTTCGATTCGCTCGATCTCCGTACTGGTGAGGTTACCAAAGTTGAAGGCCCCCGCTGAACTGCTGGCGTCGTTTACCTCCACGCCATCGATCAGGATCAAGACCTTGCTGTTGCCGACACCTCGAACGGTCACGGATGTCGAGCCGCCGATGCCACCATTGCGGTTGACGTTCATGCTCGGCAAGGTGCGCAAGGCATCGGAAACGATCGAATTCTGCCGAATCTTCAAATCATCGGCGGTCAGGACCGAGATACTGGTACCGGTCTCTGCCGCCGGCATCGCCGTGCGCGTTGCGGTCACGACGATTTCTTCCAATTCGAACATATCCTCACCTTCGCCGCTCTCCCCGCCAGGGGTTTGCGCCAAGGCAGGCAGGGCGAAGGTCATGAGGAAGGCATTTAGATAGCGCCGTTTGCGGGGCTTTACTTCAATTCTAATACGAGACATTGCGGACTCCGTCTTATGCAAGTGATCAAGACATGCGCCGGCAAGGATTTGCCGGAGCGTGGATCGGGCCGCGCACAAAATTGGAAGAGTCGCCCCCAAGCGGTTACCGCTTGCCGGAGTCCTTAAGTCGAAAAAAGAAGGGAAAAAAGAACTTCCACCCATATCCGCATGACTTCCGCCAACAGTGACCGCACGCCTAAGCACACAGCACGAGTTGTCACCTCAAACGGAAATCCGCTCCGACGGCTAACCCGACCGGCGGAAGGGTGACGAAACTGACGGCAGGTCTCCTGACTTGCAGCTTACCGCCCATATCCGCCTTCCCGGTTAATCCAGTGGCTTATGGATATCGACTAGCCGCTCACAGTTGCGGGTACAGTTTCGGAGTTGGCCCTCGAAACTATCGGTATGAACAACCGATGAGGACCGCACCGAATTCCCTCTTCACTTCCCAAATCGGGGAAGAACCGTCAGAGCGAGTGTAAGACACGGACCCAAGGGCATTCAAGGGGGTTGTGGCGAATAGACGCCACATTCGGCTATGATGCGGCGCGCCAGAACCCGCATCAACGGATGGACCTTGAAAATGCTCGATCTTTTCGCCGGCAATGTTTCCTATATCCCGGCCAGCCTAATCGCCGTGAATCTGGCGATTACGGCGGTGCTCACGCTATTCGTCGCTTGGCTTTACAAGCACACCTACTCGGGCGTCCTTTTTTCCTCCGCCTTCGGGCACAGTCTGGTTTCCGTGGCCATGATTACCGCCATGATCATCATGGCCATTGGCTCGAATCTGGCTCTGTCGCTGGGCATGGTCGGCGCGCTGTCCATCGTGCGTTTTCGAGCCGCGGTTAAGGACCCGCGAGACATCGTCTACATCTTCTGGGCCATATCAATTGGCTTGGCGGCCGGCAGCGGCGGGTACCGGATCGCCATTATCGCCACTCTGATGATCGGTATCGTGCAGATCATCATGAAAAGCGATATCAGCTTTTTCAAGAAGCACGGTTCATACATGTTGGTGGTCAAGGCCAACGAAATTCCACAAGGCGAGATCGAGGAATTCCTGAAAGGAGCGGGCCACCGATTCCGCCTGAAGATGCGCAATCGTACTGGCACCGTCGACGAACTTATTTACGAGGTGCAACTGGCAGCCGGCGCCGAGGAAGAAATTTCAGCGGCCCTGGAAAAATTGATCCCCGAGGGAAGCTTTCATCTGCTTTCTCATGCCAGCGAAAACATCTCCTGAGGACAGAAAAATCCGACGGTCGAGCAGAGATTATTCACGGTGAAACGTTTCTTGGCATGGCGCTGGTTGGCCCTGATGGGTGGGTTGCTCATCTTCGGCGGTATTATGACGCTTTACCTGTCCGATACCTTCATGTTCAGGGTTCTGCCGGTCGTCGTTGAGGATGTTATCAGTTACGTGGGCGTAGACAGTGCGCGGGTCGCCGGAAAAGGCGAAAAAGCCCGGCGGCTGGCGCTGAAACTTGGCGACCAGTTGAACCCCCTTTTGACCCCCGCCGTAACCATGGCACCAGACGGCATCGTCGTGGTCGACGTCAAGCTCTCCCTGGCCGACGTGGATTACTTCGGCCGCGCCGTTGAAATGGCCAAGGCCGCCAGTGTGCGAACCGAAGATGCCTCCCAGTACCGCAGCGTCAAGGTAACCGTTGACGGGCAAACGGGCGCGGCCAAGATCAGGCTGCGCGGCGACATGCCCGCCCATTGGGCGCGGGAGAAAATTTCCTTCCACGTGAAATCCGCCAAGGACCAGCCCATTCTGGGCCAGAGGGAACTGGATTTCATCATCATCAATGACGTGCGCTACCTGGCGGAGATGTTCTTTCACCGCCTCGCGAACCAGATGGGCCTCTTCAACATGCCCGATGGTTTCGCCCAAGTGCGCTTTAACGGCGTGCCCCAGGGCATCTATTACTATCGCGCCGCCATAACCCCGGAATTCCTGGAACAGAACGGTTTCGCCGGTCATTTGTTGAAGCCGATGAATTTCCTGTTCCGCGACCGGCCGAACTGGAACATCAGCGGCGGCGTACACGCCGGCGGCGGGCATATCACGCCCTTTGATTTTGATATTGCCAATTGGAACACCGCGGACCTGCCGCCGGAAGTGATTTATCAACTTGATCGCTTCCTCAAGCGTATTGCCGAGGGCGGCGACCTCGGCGAATTCCTGGACTTGGACTATATGGTGCGACTTGAGGCCTGGCGGATGATGAGCGGCGGCACACACTCCACGGCGGGAGATAACCTGCGGCTCTTGTACGAATCCTCATCCGGGCGCTTTTATCCATTCCCCAGAACCGAAGGCGACTATTTTCCCTTGAAAGTGGTCAAGGGCGGCCTGGATACCTACGTCAACGTCTTTGCGATTGAAGGCACACGCGACCGGCTCTTTGAGTGGATCGTACGCAATGACGATCTGCGCCAGCGCCGTAACGCCATCGTCTATGACTGGCTGACCAACCATAACTTGGTCGGCGACTTCGATCAGCTCATGGGTCTTTACGGACGCTACCTGACGGCGGACACCACAGAGCATTACAGCACCCGCCACGCTCGCTACGTGCTGCGCGATCTACGTAGCGCTATTGCCGGGAACGCGGCGAAGATCCTCGGAAATCTTGAGTACGCCAAGGTCTACATGAACGTGCTGAAGCGCGGGCGCACGGTGTCCTTCGAGATCATGCCCGATTCCACGTCCGCCCTGGACGCCGTCAGTCTGAAGCTGAAACTTGCCGAAAAGATCAGCGGCCGGATTACCAGCGGCAAACTTAGGCTTGATGTGCGAAACGCCGATGAAATCGACCTGAGCAAGTTCTTTCGGCACCAGACCTTCGCCATCGGCCTGGATGAAAACCTTCATCCGGAACGCCGGGTCTACAAGGTGGAAATAGATGTTTCCGGAAGACAAGCGTTCGAGATCAGTGAGGTCTTGGCTGAATTCCGCAACGAGGCAACGGGGGGCCTGCTTCGGTCCCCGACCGACATTCACATCAATATTGCTGTGGGCGACGATAACTTCGCAGCCATGCGGTACGCCTCCGCACGCGCCTTCACCAAGAAGTGGCGCCGCTGCAAATGGAGCCGAAAAGAAGACAGGCTGACCCTGCCCGCAACCACCTGCGCCGTCGAGGGCGTGATGGTCATCCCCGAGGGTCTGCAGGTCACCATCTCGGCCGGGGCCAAGTTCAAAATGGCCCCCGGGGCCTCGGTTCTGTCCTACAGCCCGCTCGACATCAATGGCCGGGAGGACCGCCCGGTAAGCGTCGAGCCCTCGGTGGCGGGCAAGCCCTTCGGGACCTTCGCCGTCCTCGGCTCTGGCGGCGATTTTAAAAGCAATATCAATTACTTGATGCTTGGTGGCGGAGGCGGCGCGCGGCTCAACGGCGTCGAATTTTCGGGTGCGCTTTCGCTGCACCATGGCGATGTGGATCTGCGCCACAGTCTGATTGCCAACAATCCGGCGGACGACGGCCTGAACATCAAGAACGCCGACGTGCGGCTTGAAGGTAACGCCTTCCTGGCCAACCGCGTCGATCAGGTAGACTTGGATTTCACGACCGGCACGGTCACCGGGAATACCTTCGAGGGCCCGGATGCGGTGGTAGAAAATGGCGACGGGCTTGATCTCTCCGGCTCCTGGCTGCTGGTAACCGGCAACCGGTTTGCAAACCATACGGACAAAGCCATCAGCGTCGGCGAGCGCACGGACGTGGTTGTGTCGGAGAACAAAATCAGGGACAGCAACATGGGGTTGGCGGTCAAGGACCTCTCCCGGGCGCTGGTCATGGACAATGAATTTTCCGGCAATCAAGTCATGATCTCGGCCTACCGGAAAAAGCCGCAATTCGGCGGTGGCCAAGCGCGCCTGACCGGCAACAGTACCGGACAGAACATCGCCCCGCCGGAAGTGGACGAATTTTCGACTATTTCCGAGGCCGGCTTGGCGGCGGCTGTGCGCGTTGAACTAAGTGAGGCCGTTGCCCGGGGACAAGTGGCCAGGGCGCTCGAAGCCATGGGTGGACTGTTCGGTGACCGGTAACGGCGCACAGACTCCCGAGACCAGGCAACGCCACGGGTGGCTGCTGGCGGGGCTGTTGGCCGCGCTGGCCGTTACTTTGTTCCTGCTGGAGGGCCCCCTGGGCGCCCGCGTTGTGACCATTGAACCCGCCGTTGTCTTGATCTTCGACGGCAAGGCCAAAAAGGTGGTTCTGGCGGAGTGCGAGACCTTACTGGGGCAGTGGCGCGAAACCAACGGCACCATGGAATCGGCCAGCACGCTCGGCGCCTATCTGGAGTGCCTGGAACAGCTTCACTATATGGGCAAGATTTCCTGGGACGATTACCGCGCGCGGTTAAAGCCGGTCATGACGGCCGAGTCCTTTGCTGCCCTGTTTGAAGGCTCAAACGTGCAAAGCGGCCTCAAGCTCTTTAACCGCCGGCTCAACCGGATTTTGAACACCCGCTGGCAGAAGGTAACGGTCTCCAACCCCGTGCCCGCCGGGCACAATAATGACCGTTGGGTCTATCGCGAGATCAGCAAGAGCACCCATGCCGAATACGACCGGGTACGCGTGGTTCGGCAAAATGGCCGCTGGCTGGCGGCCGAATGGGCAAGCGTGCCCCGACTTCACTGGACCGGCGGAATCAAGGGTGGGCCAAGCGCATGACCAGGTCTATCCGAATGGCCCGCAACGAGTTGAAGTTTTATTTGTCGCCAGGGGATGACTACGCCCTGTCCCGCACCATGTCCTGCTTGTTGCAGCCGGACGATCACAACCCGGACAAGGGCGGCTACTTTATCCGCAGTCTCTATTTCGACGATTACGCCGACAGCGCCCTTCACGACAAGTTGGCGGGCGTACCGGACCGCGCCAAAATAAGACTGCGGCTCTATGATCTCGATCAGGAACAGGTCAAGATCGAGATTAAGAACAAAACCTACGACCACATTTTGAAGGAGAGCCTTTGGCTGTCGCGGGCCGATGCCGAGGCCTTGATGGCCGGCGAGTCGGACCTGCTCTGGGGCATCGAAGACCCGCTCGCCAAGAAACTATTGTTCCGCTTTAAGACCGGCTTGCTGCGCCCCAAGGTGGTTGTCGACTATCGGCGCGAGGCTTATGTGCTGGACGTGAACAACGTGCGCATTACCTTCGACCGGGACGTGCGCACTTCCGCCGAGGCCTACGACATTTTCAATCCGGACCTGCCCATGACTCCGGTATTCGATTGCGAACGCACTGTGCTGGAGATCAAGTTCAATCACTTCCTGCCGCAATTCCTGGCCGATGCCTTGGGCGGCAACAAGGCGATCCGCAGCGCCATCAGTAAGTACGTCCACGCCCGCTTGCCACGGGTGCTGTGACGGCGCGCCCCGAAATGAATTCCATTTAGAGTTTGAGATTTTCAATCTGCTCTCGGATTTTTTTGTGGCGTTCCCTGCCGCGCGGCCCGCTGCGCCTGCGCGAGTTCAATTCGGTTTGGTCTGGGGCCGAAGAGTTCAGACTTCTTGATGGAAATCATATTGTCGGGCGTGCGTTCAAACTTGAGCCCCGTGCCCTTGAGCAGAAGCTCCAGCGCTTCTTCCGGATCGTAGTCGCCTGACAGGCCGCGAACGCTTTGCCCGCCAACCTCTTCCGCCGGGAACATAATACTAACGTCGGCCTGCTCGGCATACATCTTGAGCGCCGAGGCGACGTCCTGTTCGGGAATGGAAAATTCCATCGGGTCGCCGGCGGCCGCGCCGGCTGCGGTAGACAAAAGAATGGCGAGAGTCAGGCCCGCCGTGCTCACGTTCATCGCATAT
>CAYOOG010000011.1:0-34573 GCA_964405515.1 uncultured Alphaproteobacteria bacterium
AACCTGCGCCAAACTCTCTCATAGGAGTTGGACCACTTAATGGGGGCAGGTCAGCTGGTCTACGGTGATCTCGATGAAAATGTCTTGCCCGCGGTCACGCTTCAACTGGCGACTGATTTGATTAAGGCCAACAAGACCTTTGATCTCATTTATTTGCCCAACTCGGACCATAAATTCGGCGATAACGCCTATTTTCTGCGGCGCAAGTGGGACTATTTCGTTGAGCACCTGATGGGCGCGACTCCGCCGGAGAACTATTCTTTAGGAGCGGCAGCTAAGCCATAGAGGGCCCTTCAGCCGCTTTGCCAAGCCAGTTCCATATGTATTCGGCGCAGCTTCGGTCAACGTACAGGCGGTAGGATTCGGCTTCGTGCGTTCGATACAAGAGTGCGGAGATTCCGGCAAACCTCGTGGAGGTGCAAGAGCCTGGGGCGAAAGTGTCCGGATGAAGATCAAGGCCGCATCCTTCGGACAGTAGATCTGTCGCCTTGGGCCCGCTGATCAGAAAGCCCGCGCGGCTCTCGCTCATGTCGGTGGCCGAGGCCAAATCTCCGCCAAGGGATTCCGAAACCCGCGCCGCAAGCTCATCGACCTTGCCGCCATCGGCAATCAGCATCCACTCACCTGGGGCGATCCACAGGGCCCCCGGCCCCCGGCCGCCCTGTCCCGTGGATGTGTTCGGCGATAGCGGCAAGGGGAAACCAAGGACATCCGCGACTCCGTCAAGAACGGGATCGTTTGGTTCAGCCAACTGCACCCAAATCAGATTGAGTTGTGCGAGCGGCACGATCTCAAGCTCGGGCGACGAGAATCGCCGCGTCTGGCCGTTCTGGGGCGCCAAGGGTGGGGTCCAGTGAAGTTCAGCCATGGAGCTTCTCCCCTTCCGGGTCGTAGGCGCTGGGCCCAACGACGCGCGCGCGGTGGAGACGCCCTTCGGCGAACACGCAAATTTCCTCGCCGAGCTTTTCGGCGCCCCCGGCAAACAGGCCCAAGGCCACGGGCTTTGGCAGGGTCGGACTGGGGCAGGAAGATGTGACGTAACCGAGCGACTCCGTCGGCGGCTGCGGTCGGTCAATGGGTACGATGTGGCCACCGATGGGCAATGGGTCTTCGCCCGTGGCCTCGAGGCCGACGAATTGCAGGCGGTCGTCGCGCCGGTTGTGCGGCCGCATGAGCGCGCGCTTGCCGACGAAGTCGCCCTCCTTGCGTTCGGCGACCCGGCCCCAGCCGATATCGGCGGGAGTGGTTGTGCCGTCCGTATCGGTGCCCACGTGCAGGAATCCTTTTTCCACGCGCAGGGTATCCAGCGCCTCTAGGCCAAAGGGTGCTATGCCGTCCTCTTCTCCCGCTTCAAGAAGCCTCTCCCACAGCGCCGGGCCGTAACCGGCCGGAACGTTGATTTCGTAGCAAAGTTCGCCGGTAAAGCTGACCCGGAATATGCGCGCGGGCACGCCCATCAAGTCGCAGTCGCGCACCGCCAGATGGGGAAAGGCATCCGGTGAAAGATCGGTGCCCGGCGCCAGACGCGAAAGGGTTTGCCGCGCCAGTGGCCCCGTCAAGGTGCAGACCGCCCACTGGGTCGTGACCGGCGTGAGCAAAACGTCAAGACCGGTCCATTCGCACTGCAGCCATTCCTCAAGCCACACGGCGATTCGGTCGGCGCCGCCGCTGGTGGTGCTGATCTGGTAATAGTCGTCGGCAAGCTTGGCAAACACGCCGTCGTCGATAACGATGCCGTTTTCGTTGAGCATCAGGCCGTAGCGTACGCGGCCAGCCTTGAGGGTATGTACGTTATTGACGTAGATCCGATTCAAGAACTCCGCCGCGTCCGGGCCGCGCACTTCAATCTTGCCAAGGGGCGAGCCATCGAACAGCCCGACGGCGTTGCGTACGGTCTTGACTTCACGCCGAACCGCTTGGTTCTCGGACTCCCCCTGCCGAAGATAATAGCTGGGCCTTTGCCAGCCGCCCGCGTCCTCGAAGACGGCGCCGTTGGCCCTGTGCCATTCGTCGCCCGGCAGAAGACGGCGGGGGGAATAGGCGTCTCCGGCCCTGGGTCCGGCGATGGCGCCCATGGCGACCGGGTGGAAGGGTGGGCGGAATGTAGTGGTGCCCACGCGTTCCACGGGTTGGCCCGCCGCTTCCGCCAATACGGCGAGAGCGGTTACGTTGGCGATCTTGCCCTGATCGACCGACATACCGGCGCTGGTGTAACGCTTCATGTGTTCGACAGAGACAAAATTTTCGCGGGCCGCCAACTGTATGTCGGCAACAGTGACATCGTATTGAAAATCGATCCACTGCCGGCCGGGGCGTTGGTTTGGCGACCACCAGAGCGGCTCCAGTGATGCCCCGTCTTCCATTGCTTGTGCCGTGGGCGGGGCGGATGCCTCCGTGGCTTTGACACCCGCGCGCTCAGCCGCCTTTAGGCCCGCTTCCCAGCCCTCAATCAGGCAGTCGGCCAATCCCCAAGCGCCGCTTGCGCCGCCGGCTGAAATTAATGACTGCACGGACCGGTCCGGCACGAAGCAGGCATCCCCTTCGTCGAAGCGCAACTTGCCACCCGACTGGCTGAAAAGATGCACCGCCGGATTCCAGCCACCGGACATGGCGACCAGATCACAATCAATCCAATGGCCGGCGCCGACGCCATCGCGCGGGGCTGCATACACCCTGGTCACGCGCTGGGTGCCGCGCACTTTGGTGATCGTTGAATTCGTAATCACGGGTATTCCAAGGCCGCGAACCCGGTCAACAAGAGGCCCGCTGGGGTCGCTTCGGATATCAACGACGGCTGCCACGCCGCCCCCGGCCTCACACAAATCCACGGCGGTCCGGTAAGCGCTATTGTTGTTCGTATGGATCACTGCGCGCCGCCCGGGGACAACGGCGTATCGGTTGAGATATTGACGCACGGCCGCCGCCAGCATGATGCCGGGCCGGTCGTTATCCACGAAGGTCATGGCGCGCTCAAAGGCGCCTGTCGCCAGCACGACCTGCTTGGCGCGTATTTTCCAAAAGCGCTGCCGTGGCCCGTCAGGCGCCGGCGCCGGCCTATGGTTTGCCACGTCTTCAATGACGGTGAGAACATTGTGATCGAAATAACCGCTTACCTGGGCGCGCGTCAGCAAAGTCACTTCCGGCAGGGCGGCAAGGCGATCAAGCGTTGATCTGATCCAATCGGGAGCGGGCTGCCCGTCGATGTTCTCGTGTTCCCACAAGAGTGAGCCGCCGAACTCAATGTCCTGGTCGGCAAGGATGACACGGGCGCCGGTTTCGGCGGCGCTCAGCGCAGCGGCCAGTCCGGCCGGACCGCCCCCGGCGACAAGAACGTCACAGTGGGCGTTTTGGTGGTGGTAATGATCTGGATCGGGCGTTCCGGGAGCCTTGCCGAGGCCCGCCGCGTGGCGGACGATGTCCTCGTACCAGCGCCATGACGGCCACTTGAAGGTCTTGTAATAGAAACTGGCGGGCAGAAAGGCCGCCACGAGACCGGTGATCGCACCCACGTCGAACGCCAGCGACGGCCAGCAGTTCTGGCTCCGGGCGACGAGCCCAGGATAGAGCGGAACCAAAGTCGCCCGGGCGTTGGGCTCCACGCCGTCGCCGTCGCCGGTTTGCACCAGCCCGTTCGGCTCCTCCGGTCCGGCGCTCAAGATACCGCGCGGTCGATGCAGCTTGAAACTGCGGCCAACCAGATTGACGCCGTTGGCGATCAGGGCCGAGGCCAGCGTGTCGCCGGCGAAACCAATGTAGTTTTGGCCGTCGAAGGTGAAGTCGATGGGCTTCGACCGGTCTATTCTGCCACCCTCGGGCAATCGGAATGATGATGAATTCACGGCTGCGATTCCTCATCCTTCAGGTCCGGCGCCGGTTCTCCCATGGCGTAAACGGCGAGCACTCGATGGCTCGCGGTGTGCCGCGCGACATTGAACCAACGGCGGCAGCCATAACGATGCAGCCAGCGCTCAAAGTGAACCCCTTTCGGATTATGCCGATAGAACAGATAGTCGGCCCATTCCGTGTCAGAAACTTCATCGGGCGGGCCCGGGCGCTGGATATGGCTCTCACCGCCGAAGGAGAATTCCAATTCGTCGCGGCGGCCACACCAGGGGCAATCAATTTGCAGCATATTGGCTAGTCCCCCATCGCCTTAATGGGACACGCCGGCGGCGGCGCTTTCGTCCACCAGGGCGCCGTCCCGGAACCGCTCAAGGCCGAACGGCCGAATCAGAGGGTGAGGCTCATCGCGAGCAATGGTATAGGCCAGAGTATCACCCCCGGCGGGAATGGACTTAAAACCGCCCGTGCCCCAGCCGCAATTGATGAATAGCCCTTCAACCGGCGTTGTGCCGATGATCGGGCTTGTGTCCGGCGAAATATCGACAATGCCCGCCCACTGCCGCATCAGTTTCAAGCGGCTGAAACTTGGAAATATTTGCAGCAATGCCGAGAGCACATCCTCGACGGTTTGGACGCCACCGCGCTGCGCGTATGAATTGTAAACGTCGGCGCCCCCACCAATAACAAGTTCGCCGCGGTCCGATTGACTGACGTAGGCGTGGACGGAGGGTGACATGACAATGGTGTCGAGGCAGGGTTTTATGGGCTCGGATACCATGGCCTGCAGAGACATGCTGGTAATGGGCAGCCGGAAGCCGGCCATGGCGGCGAGCACGCTGGAATGACCGGCGGCGCAAAGCGCAACCTTGTCCGCGAGAATTTTTCCCCGCGTGGTTTCAACACCGGATATCCGGCCGCCGTCGCGCAGCAAATCCGTGACCGGGCAATTCTGAATGATGTCGACGCCCAGGCTGTCGGCGGCGCGGGCGTATCCCCAGGCAACGGCATCATGACGGGCGACGCCACCACGCCTTTGAATGAGGCCGCCCATGATCGGGTACCGTGCATCGGGCGATGTATTGATCAAGGGAACGAGCTTCTTGATCTCCGCCGGATTCAGCACGGCGGAATCAACGCCGCTGACCTGAATGGCCGTTGCCCAGCGGCGCATGATCTCTAATTCGTGGCGGCTGTGGGCAAGGTTTAGCAAGCCGCGCTGGCTGAGCATGATGTTGAAATTGAGCTCGCGGGTCAGCCCCTCGTAAAGCTTGAGGGAATGGTCGTAGATATCGACGCTCGGGCTATAGAAGTAATTCGAGCGCACGACGGTGGTATTTCGGCCCGTATTGCCGCCGCCCAGCCAGCCCTTTTCCAGAACCGCGACGCGTCCGATGCCGTAATTCTTCGCCAGGTAATAGGCGGTGGCGAGGCCATGCCCACCGCCGCCAACGATCACCACGTCGTAGGAGGCCTTTGGCTCCGGGCTGCGCCAGGCCTGCGGCCAGTTGCGATGGCCGGTCAGCGCGTTCCGCGCCAGGGTGAATATGGAATAGCCCTTCATTCCGCCTCACAGAAGCGTGGTAAATCCACGAGTCGCGATGGATTATAGCCTAGTATGCGGACAAACCATACAGTAGTGTATGGAAGGTAGCCGAAGCTTGCCGGGGGCTGAAACGGAAAGGCGAAACACAGTGGCCAAGAAGGATTCGAGCCGGAAGAAGGGACGCTTGGGCCGGGGTGACTGGATCGCGGTTGCGCGGCAGGCGCTCATCGACGGCGGGATTGAAAAGGTCAAGGTCGACCGGCTTGCCCGCACGTTGGGGGTCACGCGGGGGGGCTTCTATTGGCATTTCAAGGACCGCGAAGATCTGTTGCGCGCGCTTTTGAAGTCGTGGGAGGAGACCAATACCAATCCTCTGTTCGAAGCGGTCGCGGCGGCTGATGGCGATCCCCGGCGCGCGTTCCGCAACGTCGTCATGACCTATGTTGATGAAAAGGTCTTTAGTCCTGCCTACGATGCGGCGGTGCGGGATTGGGCGCGGACCTCGGTGGCAACCGCCAGGGCCGTGCGCCGTGTCGATAACAAGCGCATCGGCCTGTTCCAGGAAATTTTCTTAGGGTTGGATTACGTGGATGAGGAAGCGTTCATCCGGGCGCGCATCACCTATTACCACCAAGTGGGTTATTACGCGCTGAACATCACGGAAAGCCGATCAAAACGTCTAAAGCTGTTTCCTCTATACGCGAAAGCTCTAACCGGCGTTGAGTTTGATCCGGAGTAACGCATCAGGACACGATTGCGCTCGGCGGCTCTAGGTTTCTTGAAAAGCGGCGTTATTCTTGATGAGCGATGCCCTTGTCGATTATCGACTGGGCTTCCTGTTCGTTGCCTAGAAGCTCCGTCAGAATCTCCAGCGTGTGTTCACCGGAGTCGACAGCGGGCCCGGCATTGCCGCCGGGCGTTTCCGAAAATCGCGGGGCAGGCGCGGGACGCACGATACCGTCGGCTTCAACGAATGTTCCGCGCTCCTTTATGTGCGGATATTCGGCCGCTTCTTCCATGGTAAGAATGGGGGTCACGCAAGCGTCCATGCCATCGAATACAGCGGTCCACTCGGCTTGCGTCCTGGTTCTAAAGGCGTCGGCAATTTTTTCGCCGAGCGCGTCCCAATTGTTCGGGTCGAACTGTCCGGGCAATTCGGCGGCGTCGAGCCCCAGCCCTTCGACAAGCTGGGCATAGAACTTGGCCTCGATAGGGCCTACGGCCATGTACTTTCCATCCTTGGTCTCGTATGGGCGGTAAAAGGGTGCCCCGCCGTCAAGGATATTTCCGCCCCGCCCGGCAGGCCACATGCCGCCGGCCCGTAGCATGTGTACTGTCGTCATGAGGTAGGCCGAGCCGTCGACCATGGCCGCGTCGACAACTTGGCCCTTGCCGGTAGCCCGCGCGCTCATCACTCCGGCCAGGACGCCGAAGGCCAGGAACATGGCGCCACCGCCGAAGTCGCCGGCCAGATTCAAGGGTGGTACGGGTGGGCCGCCCAGTTCACCGATGGCGGCAAGCACGCCATTTATGGCGATGTAATTCATGTCGTGCCCGGCCCTTTCGGCAAGCGGGCCGTCCTGGCCCCAGCCGGTCATGCGGCCATAGACCAGCTTCTCGTTGCGCGCCATGCATTCGTCGGGGCCCAGCCCAAGTCGCTCCATCACGCCCGGGCGCAAGCCTTCTATCAGGGCGTCGCTGCCCGCAATCAGGCGCAGCACGATGTCGACGGTTTCCGGCCTCTTCAAATCAAGGGCGATGGAGCGGCGGCCCCGGCCCATGATATTGAATCGCGGTTCCAGGGGGACGCCAAGATCGGAGGCGCCAATGCGGTCTATCCTGATAATGTCCGCGCCCAGGTCCGCGAACAACATGCCGCAAAACGGCACCGGTCCTATCCCCGCGATTTCAATTACTTTCAGGCCCGCCAGTGGCCCAGCCGATTCCGCTGCCAAGATATTTCCTCCGTGGTGGATGACGTCTAGTGCGTCTGTTTGGGGCGCCAATTATGAGGGCTCCGGTCGGCGCGGTAAATAGCCTCGCCACTGCGGTTTCGCCCTCTCTTAGGGCTGGAAGGTCTTGCCGAACTGTTTTCGCAAAAGGCTCTTCTGAATCTTGCCCATGGCGTTGCGCGGCAGCTCATCAAGGGCGAAAACCCGCTTCGGCTGTTTGAAGCGGGCGATGCGGTCTTCAAGGCCCGACAGCACGGCGTCCTCGCTTACCTCCTTGCCGGGCCCGGCGACGACGGCGGCAACCACGCCCTCGCCGAAGTCCGGGTGGGGCACGCCGATCACGGCGGATTCGGCAACACCGGGCAGGGCATCGATCTCCCTTTCGACTTCCTTGGGATAGACGTTGAGGCCGCCGCTGATGATGAGCTCCGTGGCGCGCCCGACAATCACAACCCGCCCGTCCTTATCCCGGGTCGCCAGATCACCGGTCACAAAGTAGCCGTCACTCTTGAAGGCCTCGGCGGTCTGGTCGGGCATCCGCCAATAGCCCTTGAAGACGTTAGGCCCCTTGACCTCAAGAATGCCGGTCTCTCCGGGCGGCGCTACGGCTCCGGTCTTGTCGACAACGCGGATATCAACACCGGGCAGGGCAAAGCCGACGCTGCCGGCCATGCGGCCCGCGGTCTCGAATTCGTTCGAGGTATTCATTACCGTTTCGGTCATGCCGTAGCGCTCCAGGATGCGCTGGCCCGTGCGCGCCTCGAATTCATTGAACACACGCTCGGTCAAGGGGGCCGAGCCGGAGACAAACAGCCGCATGGTGCGGCAGGCTTGCCCGGTAAAGAGTTCGCTGGCCAACAGGCGCGTGTAATGTGTTGGCACACCCATGAAAACCGTGGCTTGCGGCAGGGCGCCGGCGACCGTTTCGGCATCGAAGCGCTCGTGAAACAACACGGTCGAGCCGCCGAGTAGCGCGCAGTGCAGCGCCACGAATAGCCCATGGGCATGATAGAAAGGCAGGGCGTGCAGGAGCACATCGTCCTGCTGCCAGCGCCACACATCGTTAAGGGCGCGCACATTGGAGGCCAGGTTGCCGTGGCTCAACATGGCGCCCTTGGCGCGCCCGGTGGTGCCGGAGGTGAAAAGAATGGCGGCTGTGTCGTCGGCTGCCCGCGACGCGATTTCACCGCCTTCTTCTTCCGCTTCCCAGGCCTTGGCCAAGGACCCGCCGCCATCGGCTTCCAATGTCAAGATGCGCCCAACCGAGTTCGTGATGTCGGTGCCGTAGGCGGCGGCACGGTCTTGCGAGGTGATCAGCAGCGAGGGCGCGACATTCTCGACGAAATAGGCGACCTCGGCGGGCGTATAGGCCGTATTCACCGGCACGAAAATGACGCCGGCCCGGAGCGCGCCAAGATAAAGCAACGCCGCTTCCACGGACTTGTCCACTTGGGCGATCAACCGGTCGCCGGGCCCGATGCCCAGTCCGCGCAGCACCCGGGCGATGCGCCCTGTATCCGATAGCATTTCGCCGAAGGTTACAGTTGCCCCCTTGCCGATGAAACAGGGCTTGCCAGGCACCTTGGCGGCCGCATCCGCGAATATCGAAAAGAGGTTGGCGTTGCTCATGGCCCTCTTTTAAGGGCCATGGCCATGGTGGTAAAGCCCGCGCGCCTGGCCGGGCGTTTGATCCCCAAGCCTGGGATTAGCCTTTCGCCGGCGCTTCGCCCGTGATGGTCTCGAACATCTTTTCAATTTTGGACAGGCCTTCATAGGGCAGGCGTTTTAGATCGGCGGTGGCAGCCGCCACATCCAGGCGCGGTACCGGCTGCGGCTCCATGCAATAGACAAAGGCAGCGGCACAATAATCATCCACCCGTTCGGCGATGCCAAAGGCGGCTATGGGCACGTGTTCCATGCCCGGGATGTCCTTGGGGTAAGTCCAGCCTTGGCCGGCGGCGGTATACTTTTCCAGAAGGTGTTCTTGTCCCTTGGGAATCATGCCAATGGCGCCGATTTGCTGGATGGCGACCGTCAAGTCTTTCTGAAATACGATGGGGTCCGGCACATGCCAGCGATAAAAGCTCACGAAATCAGGCATCTCATCGATGTCGAACATTGATTGTGAAATATCTTTTCCCTGTTTCTTGGTGACGTTGAGCGGACAACCGGCGTATTGGGTGTAATGTTCTTCCATGCCCCAAGCCGTCCCCACGTAGTCCTCAAGCCCGGTGCCGCAAATAGTCGGATAGTCCGTATCACCGTCCAGGTAGATTTTGATTTCGCCTTCACCGTACCAGGTCATGTCGTCGCGAGCCGGGCGTACACCAACGGCGCAGCCAAGAAACCGTCCCGGTCCTTTCAGATCCTTGGCGATGATGAAGTCGCGCTTGAAGGTGGTGGGATTTTCCCGGCGGAAGGATACATGCAGGTATCCTAGATCATCGGGTAGATCGTCGCCCACCGTGTAGTCGACTTGTTAATAGAAGGATAAGGCTTGCCTTGAACCATTGGTGAACTCGATGCGCACGTTCTTTTTGAAGGGCATGGGAAAGTAAGCGTTGTAGCCCCGCCCTTGTTGCACCGTTGTCATGGCCGATTCGTAATGCGTCGGCCGGCCATGGGGCAGCCCGAAGAAATCCATGCAGGGCACTGAAATACTCGGCTCTTTCATGCCGTCATAAAAGACCTCCATCCAGACTGCGCGCATTTCCTCGGGCGGCATCTGCATGAAGGTCATCCAGATATGATGAATCTGTCCCGGCCCCTTGATGTCGGCGAGCACGAGCTTCTCGCCCGGCACGACACGCTTGTTGGGATTACCTTTGCGCCCATCAAAGGTTTTGCCGCCGCCGCCCACTTCTCCAGTGGGGTTTTCAAAACTGATGGCGCGGGGCTGTGATTTCTGGTTTATGCGCGCGGGATTGTCGAAAAAACTCATGGGATTTCGCTCCTGATTCCAGTCGCTGTTGGAGGATTGTAGACTCAACGGACCCTAAATCTAATAACGCCCGCTATCAAGAAAGCCGCCAAATTAGGCGCCAGGGTCAAACGAAGTGGTGCGTGGGCAATGACATAGTCGCCAAGGGCGACCCTTTGCAACGCATGGCCCCCGGCGGCTGGAAGGAAGACTTCCAAAGCCAGGGGTCCGCGAAATCCCTGATTTTCTTGAAGATAGTGTGCCCGCTCGTGAGCGGGTGCCGGCGGGCCGCCTTGCTTAGGCGACCCGCCGGTTCGCTTAGTAGACGTCGTGCTGGGTGTTGTAGACGTTGAATTTGCCCGTCGGCGTGATCAGTCGCTTGTCCTTGATCACGTGCTTGAGCTTCAAGGTCTTGTCATCAACCACGACAATGGCCGATTCCTGCTCCTTGGAGTTCCAGACCGAGAACCAGACTTCCGTTCCCTGCTTGTTGAACTCCGGATGCACAACGCGGCGCACGCCTTCGGAAATGCCCGACCATTCGCCAATCGGCAGGACCGCCGGTTCACTTCCAAGGTTTTCGATGTCGAACACCGCGATGCTGGAAGACAGTTCGGCTTCCGGATTGAGCGGCGTATCAACGTAGACATGCTTGGAATTGGGGTGAGTCTTGATGAACAGCGATCCACCGCCTTGTCCTTCAAGTTGCTCCACCTGTTTCCAGGCGTAGTCCGGGTGCCCTTCGGGGTCGGTTCCGATCAGGCTGATGACTTCGCTGCCCAGGTGGCTGGTCGCCCAAACCGGCCCGTACTTCGGATGGACGAAATTGGTGCCACGGCCCGGGTGGGGTTTGATGTCAACATCGATGAGACCCACCAGTACATTTTCCTTGGTGTCCACTACCGCAAGCTTATTGCGCGCGTTGGCGGCGACCAGGAAATAACGCCCCGTGGAATCAAAGCCTCCGTCATGCAGGAAACGTTCGGCATTGATGGTCGTTACCTTGAGATTATCGAGATCCTCGTAGTTGACCATCAGGATCTTGCCGGTTTCCTTGACGTTGACGATGAAGTCCGGGTTGTAATGGGAGGCCACGATTGAAGCGACGCGAGGCTCCGGGTGATACTCCATGGTGTCGTAGGTGACGCCGCGTGTCGAGACGACGCGCAGGGGCTCCAGCGTCTCGCCCTCCATGATTACGTACTGGGGCGGCCAATAAGATCCGGCAATAGCGTACTTGTCTTCCCAGCCCTTCATTTTAGACGTTTCCACCGAACGCGCTTCCATGCCGATCTTGATTTCGGCAACGGCGGCGGGCGGACTCATGTAAAGATCGATAAGGCTAACCCGGGCGTCGCGGCCGATGACATAAACGTAGCGTCCCGATGCCGATGACCGCGAAATATGCACGGCGTATCCTGTGTCGATAATGACTTCGATCTTATAGTTGTCGCCGTTAATAAGGGCCACTTGGCCAACATCACGCAGCGTGACCGAGAACAAATTGGCAATATCAAAATCATTCTCGTTCTTCGTCGGACGTTTGCCCGGCTCGACCAGTACTTTCCACGAGTCCCTGATTTCAGGCATGCCGTATTCCGGCGGCATGGGCGGCTCTAGCAAGAGGTACTTGGCCATGAGCGTGACATCGTTTTCCGTCATATCACCTGAGGTGCCCCAGTTCGGCATACCGCCGGGGGAACCGAAATTGATGAAATCCTGGAGATACTCCAAACCCAACTCACGGGTTACTTCGGTGGTCAGAGCCTTGCCCGTGGCGCCCTTGCGAAGAACGCCATGACACCCGGCGCAGCGTTGAAAATATATGGTCTGCGCCCGGAAGAATTCCTCTTCAGTTACCGTGGGAATGCCGGGCTCAGCGCCAGGCACCTTGGTGCTCTGCAAGATGTCGAGGGAGGGGACATACTTGGCCCCCGGCTCGGTCGCGTGTGATTTCTTGGGGTCGGGTTTGTCCGCGGCGGTGGCGATATCGGCTGCAAACAAAAGCGCGGCGACCAGCGCTAGGCCGGTCCAGAACTTGTGTGTGATGATATGCATGAGATAGATTCCCTATCAACTCAGCGGTGTTGTCAATTATGTCAGCTGGGTGAATCTAACTACGCGTCAGAGGGCCTGTATTTGACCATCATCAATGCGGGACAAAATTCCAAATGGGCATGATATCCTCAACAATTAGCGTATTTTGGGGCGCATAGAGACACCATGTACGAAATCTTGAATCGAGATTTTGGGACTGGGGCGTGACGGTATGAAATTGCATCCGCCGCGAGGTCGAATTGCGCCAATGCCATGCGGGCATGCCCTGGCTTTGTTTGTTGCTGTCCTTGTCTTTGCCTTCCTCGGCGCGGCCCCGGCGGGGGCCCAGGAATTCCTCGGTAAGTCCAACGAGAGCGCGCGATTTGACCCCACGAGCTATCTCGCCGCCGCTTTTCCCGGCGCAGAAAGCTTTGGCGAGCGCATGGAGGATCCGGCGGTCTACCCCGCCTATAAGGACGGCGAGTTAATCGGATACGCCTTTTTCAGCGTTCACATCATGGATGCGACGGGCTATTCCGCCAAGCCAATGAACGTCGCCGTTGGACTTTCCCTCGACGGCCGCATTGTTGGCGCGCATCTGGTTGAACACCACGAGCCGATCCTGATTATCGGCGTGCAGGACAAGGATTTGCATGCCTTCATCAAGCAGTACCGCGATATCGATATTTTGGAGACGGTGCGGATCAAGGGATATGAAAAGGGCGACGGGCCGCTGGTCGACGGCATTACCGGCGCGACCATCAGCTCGCTGTCATTGAATCGCGCGGTCTTGGGCGCATCCAGAGCGGCGGCGCGCGGCCTCGGTCTGTTCGGTGTCCCGGGCCAAGCCCAGTCGGCGCTGAAAATCGACGAATACGAACTGGAATCCTGGCCCGGATTGCGAGCGGATCGTTCTGTCGCGCGCCTGCGTGTTGAAGTGGGCAAGGTGGCGAAGGCTTTCGAGCGGCAGGGTTTCGTTGGCCTCATGGGCCTGGATGGCGATCCGAAGCGCAATTTTCTAACGCTGTACACGGCGCTGGTGAACCCGGCCCAGATTGGCCGCAATCTACTGGGAGATATGCCCTACGCGGAACTCATGAGCGAGCATGACGTTGCCGACAGCATCATATTTGTCGGCGCCCAGGGCTCTTACTCGTTCAAGGGAACGGCCTATCGCCGCAGCGGCGTTTTTGATCGCGTCGAGATCATTCAGGGCAGCCAAACCTACCGTCTGACCGCCGGGCAATATCGCCGAGTCGACAAATTGACCGCCGCCACGGCCCCGGAACTCAGGGAAATGGCCCTCTTTACATTGAAGCACGGCAGCGGTTTCGACCCCACCCGCCCCTGGAGGCTGGTCCTTCTTGTCGACCGCGATGCGCCGGACGCGACAGGCCGGTCGCACAAGGTCTTTTCATCATTCTCTTTGCCTTACAGCGTGCCGGCGCGGCACCTGGCGGAGGACGAACTTCTCGTGCCCGGTGTCGACCAACTCCCCGGCTCCTGGTTTGAGGTCTGGCAGAAGAGGTGGATGCACATAGCCATCATTGCGCTTGCACTGACGGCGTTAACGGGAATTCTGTTCTTCCAGGACAACATCAGCCGGCAGGGTAAGTTGTACAGCCGCACGCGCTGGGTCGCCTTGCTGTTTACCTTCATTTGGGTCGGTTGGTACGCCGGGGCCCAGCTTTCGGTCATCAATGTCTTGACCTTCATCGGCTCTTTGCTCGGTGACTTTAATTGGATGTTCTTTCTTCTTGATCCCGTGGCCTTTGTGCTCTGGAGTTACGTTGCCGTGTTGCTGCTGTTTTGGGGCCGCGGCGTATTTTGCGGTTGGTTATGCCCCTTCGGGGCCATGCAGGAATTGATTAACAAGGTCGCCCTGCTGTTCAAGGTGCCGCAGATCACCGTGCCCTTCAATTTGCACGAGAGACTTTGGACGCTGAAGTACATCATTTTCCTGGGCCTGTTTGCACTCTCCCTCAGTTTCACGGAGATTGCCGTGCGCTTCGCCGAGGTGGAGCCCTTTAAGACCGTCATGAACCTGAAATTCGATCGGCCCTGGCCCTGGTTGATCTACCCGTTGCTGTTGTTGGCCAGCGGTGTCTTCATCAATCGCCTGTTTTGCCGCTATATCTGCCCCTTGGGTGCGGCGCTGGCGATTCCGGCCCGTATACGCATGTTCGAGTGGCTGAAGCGGCGACCCATTTGCGGTTCCGAATGTGGAATCTGCGCGCAGAAATGCCCAATCCAGGCCATACACCCGACGGGGAGAATCAATCCCAACGAATGCATCCACTGCCTTGAATGCCAGACCACCTATTATGACGACCAAGTCTGCCCGCCCATGGTCAGCCGCTGCAAGCGGCTGACGGCCCTTGCCGCCGCGGATGCAAAACTCGCCGAAGCAGGATTCGGAGAATGATGATGGACAGAGCGCCCGACAAGAGACCAAGCCGCCGCCGCGTGCTTCAGCTCGCGGGCGCCGGCGCCGGCATGTTGATGGCCCCGGGTGCGGCCCTGGCCCGCGGGCAGCGGTATGTCTGGCAGGGCGAAGCGCTGGGCGCGGCGGCCAGCATCACACTGTTCCAAGAGGACCGGGCAAGGGCACGGGAAATTGTCGGCGCCTGCCTGGCGGAGGTCGAGCGGCTCGAGCGGGAGTTCAGCCTTTACCGGCCAGATTCGGCGCTGGTTCGGCTAAACAGCACTGGCCGCCTGGAGCATCCCGGCCAGGATATGCGGCGAATTCTGGACCAGGCCGCCTATTTCAGCGCCCTCAGCCGGGGCCGCTTCGACGTTACGGTTCAACCCCTGTGGCGGCTCTATGCGGATCATTTCGCAGGTCACCCCGAGAGTATTTCCGGGCCTCCCAAGAAGGCGCTGGCGGCGGCGAGGTCTCTGGTGGACTACCGGGCGGTCGACGTAACGCCATCGCAGGTACGGCTCATGCGCCCGGGCATGGCGATATCCCTAAACGGGATCGCCCAGGGATACATAACGGACCGGGTAGCGGAGGTCATGAAGGACATGGGCATTGATCAGGTCCTGGTGAATCTGGGTGAAATGCGCGCCCTGGGCGCCAAGCCGGATGGCGCGGACTGGCGAATCGCAATCCGCGATCCGGGTCTGGAACCAGCGCTGTCGGATGAACTGGCCATCTCGGGCGAGGCCGTGGCGACCTCGGCCGGTTCCGGTACGCGATTCAGCCTGAATACCGGCGATCATCATATTCTAGACCCCGAAAGTGGTAATAGCGCCCGTTATTGGTCCAGCGTCACGGTTACGGCGCCGGACGCGACCACGGCGGACGCCTTGTCCACGGCGCTTTACCTGACGCCGCCCGGCGAGGCCCAGGCCCTGTTGCGGGCCGCGGGCACCGGCACGGCGCAGGTGTTGGACGCCTCGGGGCGGCGGCTAGTCCTCGCAAGTACAGATGAATCGGCTAGAATGGAGAATATTGGGCGCCTGTAGGAGCCCCATTGGGGGAATGATTAATGGTCTTGATTGAGTGGACGGACGACTGGAGCGTCGGTTACGAACCCATCGACGGCGATCACAAGAAGCTGTTTGAGCTTATCAACCAGCTGCACGACGCCATCGCCCGGGGCGAAGGGCAGACGGCGGTCTCCAGGATCCTGGTCGATCTGATCGATTACACGGGCTATCACTTCAGCCGCGAGGAAGAGTTCATGCGGGTGCGGAATTACCCGCAGTACGGGGCTCATAAGAAGCGGCACGTCGACCTCATAGAAAGGGTGACGGCGTTTCAGACGCGCCTTGATCAAGGTGATCTGGATTTGGCGCCGGCGCTGCTGGAATTCCTCAAATTATGGCTCAAGGATCATATCCACGAGATCGACATCCAACTGGGCGAGTTCCTGGCCGAGGCCGGAGGCTGACCAGGCAATATCCGGCCCCTATTGGTCGCCAAGTTTAGGAATATCCCATGGAATACGTATTATTCACTGTCGTGGCGATTGCGATTTATTTCGTATCGGACCGGGTCCTCGACCAGGCGGAAACCATGGCTGGGCGGCGGTTTAAGAACCGTAGCGTGATATTTTTCGTCATTATGGCGGCGTTCGCGCTGGTCACATTCAAGGTCATAAACTGGGTATTGGCCCTCTAAGCGGGACGGCTAGGCGCGTTCAAGAGGAATTCGCTCCAAGTCACCACAAAACGAGTGGATTCCGGCGGTTCTAGGCCTTCTTGACCGAAGTCAAAGACCCGGTTGGCCATTCAATTGATGCTGCAACATTCGATTTCCATTTCCTGGGGGGAGGGGCTGCCTTTCCTCAGCGAATTGAGCAGAGGAGAGAGCTATGACCGACTTGGGTGAAGGTAATCCCGGCGCTGAAGATGATGATTCCGGCCCGGTGCCATTCTGGCAAGCGGTGCTCGATAACCCGTTCTTACTGTTGGTCATCGGCGTCACGATGCCGTCGGTGTTTTATTTGATTTGGGGAATTGTGGAGATTACCGCAATCCCAGTCGCGCCTTGAGCGTAGGGAGACAATCATGAGCATTTATCCACCGACCAGACGACTCTGGTGGAAGACCCCGATCGAGCGTTCGGAAGTGCTGTGGATCGGGATCGCCTTTGTATGGGCCTTGATCATGTTTTTCATGATGCCCTATTGGCACGTCGTGGGAAAACAGAACCCACCCACGGAGGCCTACCGCATCTCGGGCGAAGCCTTCGCCGAAAAGGCGCAGGCCATGGTCGACCAGTACACCGTGCGCGAGGAAGGCGACACCGGGATCGAGGTCGTTCGGCCGCCGGCCGGCAGCGACGTATATCTGGTCGCCCGGCTGTGGGAATGGTGGCCCATTCTGGAGTTCAAGAAGGGCGAGACCTATCGCCTACATTTGTCTTCGATGGATTACCAGCACGGTTTTTCGCTGCAGCCCACTAACCTGAACCTGCAGGTCCATCCGGGATACGACATGGTGGCGACCATAACGCCGACCACCAGCGGTACCTTCGGCATTGTCTGTAATGAATTTTGCGATATCGGGCATCACACCATGCTCGGCAAAATTTATGTCACTGAATAGCCGGGATCGGGGAAAAAAATGAACACTTCTTCTGAATTTCGCACCTGCCCGGATACCGGGTTCAAGATACACCTGCCCGCCGAAAAACTTATCAAGTTTAACGCCGTCACGGCGGTGGTCTTTTTGTTGGTTGGCGGCCTTTTCGCTCTGCTCGTCGCGCTGACACGCTGGCCGGACGTTCACCTTCTCAACGCCGAATGGTTCTATCTGGCGCTAACCGCGCATGGCGTGGATATGCTGCTGATCTGGGTGATCTTTTTCGAGATGGCCTTGATTCACTTCTGCTCGGCGGTGTTGCTGAACAGTCGCATGGCGGCGCCAAAGATCGGCTGGGTGGCCTATTGGCTGATGCTGGTCGGCGCCGTGCTTGGCAACGTGGTTATTCTCCAAGGCGACTCCAGCGTGATGTTCACATCCTACGTGCCCATGGAGGCGGACCCGCTGTTCTACTTGGCGCTTATCCTTTTTGCCGTCGGCGCGTTGGTCAACTGCGGGCTGTTTTTCGGCACCCTGGTTATTGCCAAGAATGAAAAGACCTACGAGGGGTCTATTCCCCTGGTCACCTTCGGGGCCTTGACGGCGGTAATTATCGCCGTGTTCACGATTGTTTCGGGCGCCATCATCCTGATCCCGACTCTGCTGTGGTCCCTGGGCTTTATCAACTACATCGACCCACTGATCTACAAGATCATCTGGTGGGGCATGGGGCACAGCTCGCAACAGATCAACGTCGCGGCGCACGTTTCCATCTGGTACGCCATCGCGGCGATTGTCTTCGGCGCCAAGCCCTTGTCGGAGAAAGTCAGCCGTTCGGCCTTCCTGATGTACATCTTGTTCCTGCAGCTTGCCTGCGCGCATCACCTTCTGGTGGAGCCGGGACTCAGTTCCGAATGGAAGATCTTCAACACCAGTTACGCCATGTACCTGGCGGTGTTGGCAAGCATGATCCACGGGATGACGGTGCCGGGCAGCATCGAGGCGGCACAGCGCAAAAAGGGATACACGCGCGGGCTGTTTGAGTGGCTCAGAAAAGCGCCTTGGGGCAACCCGGCCTTTTCCGGCATGTTCCTGTCGCTGATCATCTTCGGCTTCCTTGGCGGTATCTCGGGCGTGGTCATGGGGACCGAGCAGATCAACCTGATCATGCACAACACCATCTACGTGCCCGGACATTTCCATGGCACCGTGGTCGGCGGCACGACGCTCGCCTTCATGGCGCTTTGCTTCTGGCTGGTGCCGGTGCTGTTCCGCAAGGAACTGGTCGCGCCGACGTTTGCCAAGTGGCAGCCCTATATTTACGGCCTCGGCACGGCCGGAATATCCCTTTCCATGATGGGGGCGGGAACCCTTGGTGTCTCACGCCGGCATTGGGACATTGCCTTTACCGACGCGACACTCAGCTTTGAGCATCCGGCGGCGGCAAACCTGATGATGGGCCTCAACGGCATGAGTGCGGTACTCTCCGCCCTTGGCGGGCTGATCTTCTGCCTGATCATGGTCGGCACGATTCTTTGGGGCGCGCCCAAGGGTGCGGCCGCACCGGCACCGGCGGAAGCCGCGCCGGCCGCCGAAGCGGTCTCCCACGGCAGTGCCGGCACCATGGCGGTACCGGGAACCTTCGTTTTGGCCCTGGTATTCCTTGTCTCCTTCGTCCTGTACTACTATGTCAATTGGAAGTACTTGGCGGAGACCTGGATGATCAGCTAGCGCCGGGAATTTGGGGCGGTTTTCATGAACATGGAAACCGCCCCGCCTCTCCTCCTTTTTTTAAATGTGGATTTAGGCAACGGGTGACGTGCGCCATGTTTCTACTTTCCAAGCTTATCCGACCCATGATGGTCGCGGCCTTCCTGGTGCCGTGGACGTTCTGTGCGATGGCTGGAGAGGGTGCGCACGGCGAACCAAGTAAGCCCTTCTCCGATTTCGACGAGCGCGAGGCGCTTGCCTACAGCCAGGCCGCTCTTGGCCGGACCGTAAGCGATTTCGTCTTTACCGACAGCATGAGCCGGAAAATCTCCCTTGCCGATTACCGGGGCCGTCCACTGGTCATCAGCCTTGTCTTTACCTCCTGCTTTCATGTCTGCCCGCTGATCACCGAGAACATCGCGGCCGTCGTCGACGACGGTTGGAAGGTTCTGGGGCGGGACAGCTTTTCCGTCGTCACGGTGGGCTTCGATACGGCGCATGACACCCCCGCGGCCCTGGGGGAGTTTGGCCGCCGGCACGGTGTTGTCGGTCCGGGCTGGAGGCTGCTGAGCACGGACAAGAAGACCATGGCGGCGCTGGCCGAGGAGCTTGGGTTCATTTTTTTCCCGTCGCCCACGGGTTTTGATCATTTGGCGCAAACGACGATTCTGGACGGCAAGGGCAAGGTCTACCGGCAGGTCTACGGCGCCGATATCGGCCCCCAGGCATTGATCGAGCCGCTGAAGTTCCTGGTCTTCGGGCGTGACGAGCCAACCGACAGTATCGCGGCTCTCTCCGACAAGGTGCGGCTGTTCTGTACCGTTTACAACCCGACGCTCGGCCGTTACGAGTTCGACTACTCAATTTTCATAGGTGTATTCATCGGCGCTTGCAGCCTTTTGGGTATGGCCATCGTCATGGTGAGGATCTGGCGGCAGTCTGGCCGGCGCAATCGGTCCGGCGGCAGTCTTTCCTGAGTGTGCCGAGACTTCTAGGGACGAATGGTTTTGCGTAAAGCGTTACAAAGCGGCTTGCAGTGGCTCGAAGGAAAGGCAGACGAAGTTTTTGGGCCCGCCGCCAATCCTTTCTATTTCCTGGGCGCGCTCGGCTATTACTTCTTTTGGATCGCCGCCGTCAGCGGCATCATCCTTTACATCTTTTTCGAGACCAGCGCCCAAGGCGCCTTCGAATCCGTTGAGCGGATGACCAACGAGCAATGGTACTTCGCCGGACTCTGGCGCAGTTTCCATCGTTATTCCTCCGACGCCCTGGTCCTGGTCACGCTCGGTCACATGGCCCGCGAACTCATTCTCGACCGCTACCGGGGCGTACGCTGGTTCGCCTGGGTCTCCGGCGTTCCGGTTATCTGGCTGCTGTATGTCTCGGGCATATCCGGCTACTGGCTGGTTTGGGATAAGTTGGCGCAATATCTGGCCATCGCCTCCATGGAGTGGCTCGACTGGTTCGGTATTTTTGGCCAATCCGTGGCGCGTAATTTCCTCACCCGGGGAAGCCTCGACGACCGGTTCTTCACGCTTTTGGTGTTCCTCCACATTGCCGTGCCGCTGTTCCTGCTGTTCGGCATGTGGATTCACGTGCTCAGAATCAGCCGTCCGGTTGTAAACGCGCCTCGTGTCTTGGCGCTTGGCACCGGTTTGATGCTGTTCGCCATTTCGGCGGCGGAGCCCGCCGTCAGTCAAGGCGCGGCGGATCTTGGGGTCGTTGTGGCCAGCCTGAACTTTGACTGGTTCTATATGATCTTCTACCCGATTTACGATTGGGCGGGTGCGGGGCTGACCTGGGCGGTCGCGGGAGGCACCTCTGCGTTGCTTCTCATCTTGCCCTGGTTGCCGGTAAAGAAGTATGCCGTCCAGGCCATGGTTACGCCGGAAAGCTGCAACGGCTGCTCGCGTTGTTTCGCCGACTGCCCCTTTGGCGCCATTACCATGACCGAGCGCACGGACGGGCGGCCCCACCCGCGCATCGCCACCGTGGACCACAGCATTTGCACGGGGTGCGGCATATGCGTCGGCGCCTGCCCTACGTCAACGCCCTTCCGCAGCGATGACGCCCTGGTCACGGGGATTGATCTTGGTGAATTCCCGCTTCGCAGTCTGCGGCAGTTGACCGACAGCGAGGTTGCCCGGGTCAAAGGCGACTTGCCCGTCATGGTGGTCGGGTGCGAGCAAAGCGCCGACCCGACGGACCTTCGCGAAGATGGCGTGGCGACGCTCACCTTGCCCTGCGTTGCCATGCTTCCGCCATCCTTCATCGACTATCTGCTGACCAAGAATGGCTTCGCCGGTGTTCTGCTTACCGGCTGCCGCGAGGGCGGTTGCTATCACCGCTTCGGCGTCAAGTGGACCGAGCAGCGCATCGCCCGAGAGCGCGCGCCGCAGTTGCGGGAACGGGTGGCGCGCGAACGCCTGCGCACCTGCTGGGCGGCGGAGGCCGACCGCGGAAAATTGGCCCGGGAACTGGCGGCTTTCCGCGCCGATCTGGTTGATCTTGAGGTGGGCGAATGAAGAAACCTGTCAAATTTGGCGGGCAGGCGCTCTTCTACATGCTGTTCGCCGGTGTCGTCTGGTACTTCTCGCACCTGCCCACCTACCACCGGTTTCCGGCCGGCGACGCGCTGATGAAGCTTAGCCTTACCCACGCCGGCGACCGCAAGGTGCCGTGCCGCAAGATAAGCCGCGAGGAAATGCTGACCTTGCCCAGGGCCCAGCGCCGCCCGCCCAAATGCGCACGCGAGCGTTGGCCGGTTCGACTCGAGGTGGAGGTGGACGGCGAGCCCGTGTTTGCCGCGACAAAGTCGCCCGCCGGGTTATCCAAGGACGGTGTTTCCACGTTCTACGAGCGGGTCCGGCTGCCTGCGGGGCAGCACACCGTCAAAGCGCGATTGCGCATCAGGGGCAGCGAAGGTTTTGATTATGAGCGCGAGGAAACTCTCGTGCTGGCGCCGCTCCAGGTATTCGTCGTTGATTTTAATCCGGACCGCGAGGGGCTGGTTTTCCGCTAGAGTCGGAATGACTTTAGGACTATTTCGGAGCGGTTTCCTCGGGCATCGATCCCGGGGTTCCCCAGGGCAGCGTGAAGGTGCCGCGCCACAGGCCCTTGCGGGCGCCCTCGGCATATTTCTCGGCCCGCAAATAATGGGCGCCGTCATGCCGGTCGGCGATAGCCCAGCCACCGAGGACCATCTGCATGCCAAGATCGGCCCGGCCGAGCGTGCAAACCGCTGGAATCTCGCCGTTTCGCGCTCCGCCCGCCTGACGGCACTCGAGGGTGATGCCTTCCATGAGCGCGCGCAAGGTATCCGCCGCGATCTGCCCGCAATCATAAGCATTGCCCTTCTTGCTGATGCACTGCTGGCCCGGTTCCGGCGCGTCGATGCCCAAGAGGAAGTATTGCCTGTCGCCGATGGATAAACTGTCGCCGTCGACGACGGACAGTCTGCCGGCGATTAAACCCGAATTGTCTTCCGCCAGCGCCACGGCGCTAAGGGTAAGTGCGGCCAAAAGGACAAAGGTCTTACTCATCATCAGCCCCTTTCTTGAACTCGGCGCAGCGCCTCCCGGCTAGGGTTTCGCTTGCCGCCAATTGATCTGCATCGAGCATTGCACCGATGATCTCCCTCCATTGATTTGCCTTGCGGTCCCCCTTGTCGGCGGCAAGCAGAAAGAGAGCGTGGGCCGTCACCAAATCCTTCTCCACCCCCAGTCCGCGCCAATACAGATTGCCCAGGTTGTTAAGCGCGTACACGTCCCCCTGGGCCGCCGCTCTTTCAAACCAATAATGGGCTTTCTCGTAACTCTGGGTCACGCCGTTGCCGACAACGTACTTGGTGGCAAGACTGTTATGGGCGGCGGGGTGGTCCTGAAGCGCGGCCTTTTCGTACCATTCCAGCGCCGCCTGTTTATCTACGCCAACTCCGAAACCGCGATCCTTGAAATTGCCGACCAGGACTTGCGCCTCGGCATTGCCCGTTTGCGCCAGGCCCAAGAATATCTTGAAAGCCTGTTTGAAGTCCCCGGCGTCCGCCGCTTGGCGGCCCTCGGCCAGCGTTAGCGCATCATCTCCGGCCGCAACCATCCCGATCGGCAGCGCCAAAAGAAAGACAAGAGCAAATCGAGCCAGGGCCGCAAATAGTCTTTGAAACATGGCTGAAGTTTATTGGATTTAAGCGCGCCAGTCTTGACCAAAGTCAAATACCAATAACTGCCATGGGAGTTTACTTTTGCCTATCTCGAATAGTGGCGAACAGTGTTTCCCTATGGAGTGCATCATGAAGAATAGAATTTCAGCAGCCCTTGCGGCCTTGCTCTTGCTCGCGCCCGGCGCCGCCGGCGCCGAAGATTCATTTGTGGAAGCCGTCAAAGCCGGCAAGCCGCTTCTCAATTTCCGCCTACGCTATGAACATGTTGAGCAGGACGGGCTGGACAAGGACGCCAACGCGCTGACCTTGCGCAGCCGAGTCGGATATCAGACCGGCTGGTTCAAGAATTTTCAGGCCACGGTCGAATTCGAAAATATCGCAAACCTGGGGAAGGAAAAATATAACAATACGCTGAACGGCCGGACCACTTACCCGGTTGTTGCGGACCCCGAGGTGACCGAGGTTAATCAGGTTTACGCCACCGTTCGCGGTCTGGCGGATACCACCATCTACGTTGGCCGCAAGCGTTGGAAACTGGGCAACGACCGCTTTGTCGGCAATGTCGGTTTTCGTCAGAATGAACAGACCTTTGATTCGGCTGTTCTGGTCAATAAATCGGTCAAGAACCTGACTGCCGTCTACGGCTACGTTTGGAACGTCAATCGCATATTCAGCGGCAAGCATCCGGCGGGCGATTTGAATACCGATACCCACATCATCAATCTCTCCTACAAGACTCCCTACGGAAGCCTCACCGGCTACGGCTATGTCCTCGACATAGACGCGGCGGCGGCGTTGTCCTCAAGCACTTTCGGCGCGCGATTCGCGGGCAAGACCGATGCGGGTTCCAACGGGTTCAAGATTCTTTATGCGCTTGAAGCCGCTTTCCAGTCCGACAGTGGCAACAACCCGGTAGACTACAGCGCTAACTATTACCTGGTCGAGCCGGGCGTGGCCTACAAGGGCTTTACCCTGAAGCTGGGCTACGAGGTATTGGAAGGGGATGGCGTCGGCAGTTTCAAGACGCCTCTGGCAACCTTGCACGCCTTTCAGGGCTTCACCGACAAGTTTCTTGTGACACCGCCGGACGGCATCGAAGACCTCTATGTAAAGGCAAGCTATAAGGTGCCCGCCGAGGGCGCTCTTAAAGGGCTTAGCATTCGCGTGCACTACCATGGCTTCCAGGCCGAAAACGGCGGCATGAACTACGGCAGTGAGTGGAGCGCCAAAATTGCCAAGAGCTTCAAGACCGACTATGGCAAGTTCGCGCTGTCTCTTGAGCATGCCGATTATGATGCCGACGGCTTCTCCGTCGATACCTCGAAGACGTGGGTTACCCTGGGCCTCAGTTATTAGGAAACCCTGATTCGAAGGTGTTCGACGCACAATTCGTGTGACAAAACCGGTCCGACCGCTAGGATACCCGGCGATAACAGCCCCAGGCCCTTTTTAGGGCCTGGGCGAATCGTTAGCGAGTGGCCGCAACATGAGTTTCATGAGTGACAATGCGTCCGGTGTGGCGCCGGAGATTTTGGCGGCCCTGGCGCGCGTCAATGACGGGCAACAGCGGCCCTACGGCGAGGACGAGGTCACGGCCCGGCTGAATAAGCTGTTCACGGATTTCTTTGAAACAGAGGTCGCCGTTCATCCGGTAGCGACGGGGACTGCGGCGAACGCCTTGGGTCTTGCGTGCTTTACACGGCCTTACGGCGTCATTTATTGCCACCATGAGGCGCACATCTATCTGGATGAATGCGGGGCGCCGGAATTCTTCAGCGGCGGCGCGCGCGTGGAACCTCTGGGCGGCGCTGACGGCAAGCTTGATCCCGATGCGCTAACAGCGGCTATTAACAAGCCGGACACGGGCATCCACGCCATGCCGGCCCAAGCCGTGAGCATCAGCCAGGCGACGGAATGCGGCACCGTCTATTCGCCCGGCGAGGTTTCGGGGATTGCCGACATTGCTCACGGGAATGGCCTTGTGCTGCAAATGGATGGCGCGCGTTTTTCCAATGCGGTTCTGCACCTTGGCTGCAGCCCGGCGGATTTGACCTGGCGGGCGGGGGTCGACGTGATGTCTTTTGGCGCCTCAAAGAACGGCGCCATGGCGGCGGAGGCGGTCGTGTTCTTCGACCCGGAACAAGCCGGTGACTTTGAACGCCACCGTAAACGGTCCGGGCATCTTCTTTCCAAAATGCGATTTGTCTCGGCCCAGCTCGAGGCTTATCTGACCGATGATTTGTGGCGTCGAAACGCCACACAGGCAAACGATATGGCGCAACTTTTGGCCGATGGCCTTTACGCCATTGATGGCGTCAAACTGTGGATGCCCGTGGAGGCAAACGAGGTATTTGTCTATCTGCCGGATGCCGCCGTGAACGCCCTTAACGATGCCGAAATCTTATTCTACGAATGGGCGACGGAAAGAGGCGTCTGCCGCTTCGTCGCCAGCTTTAACACAACGCACGATGAGGTTGAGGCGGTCGTGCGCATCGCCGGCGAGGCCGCGGCCGCTTCGTCTTAGGAATGTAGTATTGAAATAGATCAACGGAGGGTAGGTCATGGATTTAGGATTGAAGGGCAAGAAGGCGATCGTCACCGGATCGACGAAGGGAATCGGGCGGCGCATAGCCGAAGTACTGGCCGACGAAGGCTGTGACTTGGCTATCTGTGCGCGCACCGAAGCAGACGTCGCCCCGGCCTTGGAGACCTTGTCGGCGCGGGGCACGAAAGTTGTCGGCCGGACCTGCGATATCAAGAATGGCGACGACTACCGCGCGTGGCTCACCGAGATGATCGGTGAATTGGGCGGTGTCGATGTCTTTGTTCCGAACGTCAGTGCCGGGCCAGGCCCGGGGGGCGAAGAAGATTGGTGGAATAATTTCGAGACCGATGTTCTGGGCGCCGTGCGTGGGGCCGAGGTTGTGGTCCCCCACATGGAATCAGCAGGCGGTGGGGCGATCACGATTATTTCGACAACGGCGGCCGTGGAGACCTTCATGGCGCCGACGTCCTACAACGCGCTCAAGGCCTCGCTGATTACCTATGGCAAGCAATTGGGCCAAATGGTCGGCGGCAATGGTATTCGGGTCAACACCGTCTCGCCCGGGCCGATATATTTCGAGGGCGGCCCCTGGGCCGGGATCAAAGCCGAGATGCCGGACTTTTTCACCGCGACGGAAGGACAGCATCCAAGCGGCCGCATGGGCGAGCCCAAGGAAGTGGCACGCTGCGTCGCCTTTCTGTCCAGCCCGGCGGCGAGCTGGGTCACCGGCGTCAATCTGGTCGTGGACGGCGGCTATACCAAGCGGGTTCAGTTCTGACCCGTCGTTAAAGCTCAGACAATTCAGGCGGCGGAGAGCTCGCCGATCATACCGATGACGGCATCTTCCTCGGCAAACGGGTCCTCTGCCGCGTGAACGTCGATCATCAGTGCGTCAAGGCCGGACTGCCGCAACGCGGTGACTTGATCGGCGATGGCTTCCGGCGTGCCGTAGATCATCAAATCTTCCACCAGATCATCGGGCGGCGGATTGCCAACCTCAACCTTGAAGCCCGATTTGGCCCAGACATTCATGTAGCCCGTCGGCACGGAGGGCGCCATGCGCAGGGAATTGAAAGCCGCCTGCCGGACCTTTTCAAAATCATTGCTGAAAACGATGGGGGTGTGAGCGACCAGCGGGGGCTTATCCCGCCCGGCTTTCTGGGCGCCCTCTTCCATGGCGGGCACGGCTGTATCCAGCAAATAAGACTTTGGGCACCAGGCGGTCATGGCGCCGTCCGAGATCTCGCCCGCCAGACGAAACATGCCCGGCTGCACAGCTGAAATAGGCAGCGGAACCTTCGCCGTTTTCGCGGCGCCGCCGATATAGGCCTCTTTATTGTCGAGGACGTCCTCAAGACTGGCCTCGCGATCCCCCATGACCAACTGTCCGTGCACGCGATAGTACTCGCCCTCGAAATGCACCTCGCCTTCCCACAGAAGCGCGCGCAACACGGTCATGTACTCCCGCAAGTGGCGCAATGGCTTGCCGTAGGACAAGCCGTACATGCCCTCGATTACGCCGCCGTGGCCAGAGCCAATGCCCAGGTTCAGCCGTCCCGGGAATAACTCCGCTATGGCCGAGGCTTCGTTGGCCAATATGGCGGGATGGCGGGGGTAGGTCGTGACGATGCTGGTGCCCAGTCCGATCTTTTCCGTGCGCCCGGCGGCGGCGGCGATGATAACCATGGGGTCGACGCCAAAGGGCAGGGCGCCCAGCCAGATCTCGGGAACACCGTGCTTCTCGCACTTCAATATGGTGTTCATGGCCGCTGTGGCGTTTTCGCAGTGATAGGGCGTGTGATAGCTGATGGGGGCTACGCTCATGGCCAATCTCCCTTGCGGCGGTGCTCGGGCGCCGCCCCGGTCACTAAGATCCGGCTGTCCAAGCGTCGTTGCGGGCTTGCAGCGACACCTGAATATTCGCCGAAAACGTTGACATTCCTCAACGCCGCAATAACATACCGGGCGGTCGGTTTGTTGGCAAGTCGCGACATGGCCGGGCGCCGGGCAAAACCGAAAATGCACTGGGAAAGGACGGGCGGATCATGACGCAGGAGCGAGTGGCAGAGGATCGGGTTGGCGGAGACGAAGCAGACATGCAGCAGATGCTGGAAGAGTGGAGAATTCGCAATGTTCTCTTGCGCTACTGCCGCGCGGCGGATCGTCTTGATTTCGACGGCATACGGGCGCTTTATCACGACGGCGCCGTGGATAACCACGGCATGTACCAGGGGCCGGCGGAGGGCATGGTCGAATTCATCAGGAGCACGACCGGTGAAGGCAGCCCCATACAAATGACCCAGCACAATCTCGGCAACATCATTGTTGACCTGGATGGCGACAAGGCAAAGGTTGAATCCTATTGCCTGGTCTATCACGGGCTTGAAACTCCGGATGGTCCGGTCAGCGAGTTTGTCGGCTGTCGTTCCGTCGATCGAATGGAAAAGCGAAACGGCCAGTGGGGCGTAATTGACCGCCGCATCGTCTGGGATTTTTCAATGACCCAGCCGGGCACGCAGCCGTTCTGGAAGAACTTTGAAGATAAGGGATTCCTGCTCGGCGTCAGGGGGCTTGATGATCCCCTTTACGACGATTAACCGGCGTCGGTATCAGACCATCATCTCGTCGCAGAGTTGCTTGTATTCGGCGGCGAAGTTGGCGGGCTCTATATCAAGGCCGACAGGCGAGGTGGCGGTGCTGACGTTGAGCGTCTCCTCAAGGGCGGTCCCCCGGCTCGAGTAAATCAATCCAGCGGGTATGCGGCCCTCATCCCGGAGCGCCATGCATCGTGACGCCGCGCCTCTGCGATCAGCGGAATCGTAGGCGGTGTCATCGTCAAGGTTTTGGAGCGTTGCGCTCCACGCCGGGTAAGTGTCGTTGTAGGTGACACAGGGCGACATGACCTCAAGGAAGGCAAAGCCCCGTTTTTCCCGTGCGTGGGTCAGGGCCGCGACCATCAAACCCTCCAAATGATCCGGCCAGCCGGAAAAACCCCGGGCAATGAAGGTGGTTCCCGGCACGGCAAGGCCCAACAGGGCGACGTCCAGGGCCGGCTCGCCGCTCTCGGGCTCGGTGGCCGGCGAATCCTGGCCCTTGGTCAGCCCATAAGTGCCGTTATTCATGACGATATAAACCAGGCCGGGATTGCGCTTGAAGGTATGCACGAGATGCCCCATGCCGATGGCATAGCCGTCGCCGTCGCCGCCGGCGCCGATCACCAGAAGGTCGGGATTGGCAACCGCCATGCCGGTGGCGGCGGGCAGAACCCGGCCGTGCTGGGCGTGATAGCCGTAGGTCCCGAGATTGTTCTGGATGGTCCCGGAGCAGCCGATCCCCGCCAGAATAGCCACATCGTGGGCGCTGACGTCCAGGCCCGCGAGCGCTTGGACCAGAGCCGCCTCGACGCCGAAATGCCCGCATCCGGCGCACCAGATTGGCTCGCTGGGCTTATACGTCTTGGTCATGCTCCTTCTCCGTCGAGTACCGCGCCGTATAGGTCCGAGGGCCGGAAGGGTGTGCCGTCGTAACGCCTGAGCGAACGCATGGCCTCAAGCGGTGCGCCGGCACCGGCAAGCAGATGCGCCAATTGACCCTCGGCGTTGTGTTCAACCACGTAGACGCGATCGTGGTCTTTTATGAAGTCCAGCGTTTCATCAAGGACCGGCCACAGCGTGCGTGGTTGCAGGCAGTCGACCGCACAGCCCCGCCCGGCGAGGCGTTCGGCCGCTTCGGCCATGACGCTGGCCGTCATGCCAACACCCAGCAGACCAACCTTTGATGAAGAATCACCAAAGCGGATGGCGGCGGGCAAAAGGTCCCGGGCGTTTTCAATCTTCCGCGTCCTCTTGTCGACCATGCGCTTGCGGTTCTGCGGCTCGGTGCTGACTTGCCCGAATTCGCTGCGCTCGTTGCCGGTAATCAGGTTCATGCCGCCGGGCGTGCCGGGAACGGCCCAGGGCGAGATGCCGTCCTCGGTAATCAGGTAGCGCTTGTACTCTTCCAAAGCGGCGACCTCTTCGGCCTCCAGCCTCTTGCCCTTGTCGATCTTGACGCCCTTCAGGTCAAAGGGCCTGGTGGTTACCGAGTCCTGGGCTACCGACTGGTCGAGAGCCAGGATGACCGGGCACTGAAGCTGCTGCGAAAGGTTGTTGGCCGCAACCGATAGTTCAAAGCAGTCGTCCGGATTGCCCGGCGCCAGAACGATCCGGGGATAGTCCCCGGTGCTGCCGTGGGCCAGCATGGTGATATCGCTTTGCTCGGGCTTGGTCGGCATGCCGGTGGACGGCCCGGCGCGTTGGCAATCGACAATAACCATGGGTATCTCGGCCGAGCCGAGGTGGCTGATGCCCTCCTGCATCAGGGCGATGCCCGGCCCGGAACTCGCTGTCATGGTGCGCACGCCGGTCATGGCGGCGCCGATCCCCATGTTGATGGCCGAAAGCTCGTCTTCCGCCTGCAGGACAATGCCGCCGAACTTCGGCAGGTGCGGTACCAGCCAATCCATAACGTCGGTTGCCGGCGTAATCGGATAACCGGCGAAGAAACGCCCGCCCGAGACCAGGAAGCCGAAACCAACCGCCTCGTTGCCGGTGATCAGTATGCGTTCCTCGCGCTTTACCCGCTCCAGCTCCCAAAGCCCATGATTTTCCGCGCAGTCAAACTCCTCGGCGAACTCAAGCCCCATGTTCAGCGCCAGAATGTTGGCCGCAGCCATTTTCTTGTTTTTCGCAAAGCGCTCCTCGATACAGGCAACCGCTTCTTTGTCGGTAATCCCCAGGACCCGGGTCAAAAGGCCAAAACTGAAGCTGTTCTTGAACAGGTCGCGCCGCAAATCCCGAACCGCAAACCGGCCAAAGGGCACTTCCAGCACCTGCGCGCCCTTCGGCAGATGCTGTTTCGGCACCGGCCCCAACGAGCTGTCAAAAATCACCAGCCCTTCGGCGGACAGACTGTGACCGGCCATTTCCACGGCCTCGGCGTCAAAGGCCACGAGCACTTCCAACTGGTCGCCGATGCCGCCGCGCTTCTCCACGCTGGCGCGGAGCATGGCTGCCGCGTGCCCGCCCTTGATGCGCGAGGCAACGTCCCGGCTGGAAAACAGGTGAAGGCCGCGGTGCGCCAATACGTGGCTCAACAAGTTTATGACCGTCAATGAACCGTCGCCGCCCTGTCCGGCGACTAGGATATTCAAGTCCGATAGTTTTGTTCGCGCCGCCCGCATCAGGCTTTGTCCTTATCAGCCGCGGCTTCGGTGTCCTCGGGCGGCGGCGCACCGGGACCCTTGGTATAGAACGTCTTGGGGTCGACGTAGTCCATGGCCTTGCGTTCCGCCAGGCTGGGCATCTTGATCGGCAAGGGCCGGTTCTTCTTCTTGTCCGCCGACAGCTTGCCCATCAGAAATTCGCCACGGGGCTCGTCATCGAGCGGCCGGGTCTCCAGCCAGCCGTCTTCGAGCGCCGCCTGGAAGGCGCGGTGCCCGGCCTCGGTTCGCACCAGGGTATAGGTCCAGCCGTCGAGGCCAATGCCACCGGCGGCGATATCGGCGTACTCGACGCCATAGTCGAGACAGTAAAGACAGGCGGGCCGTGCGAACTCGCGGTATTTTTTCAGCGATGCCGTCCTAACCTCACCGTCGTCAAGACGAATGACCACCTTGCCCTTGATGTTAATGTTATTGATCCGTTCGCGCGGCACCTCGATCATCTCCGCCAGCTTGTCGATGCTCTCGTGCGTGAAAGCCTCGGAACAGAACAGGCCGATGACCAGGGACACGTTCTCCCGGTACCAGCTTGCCATCTCAAGCTTGATGCCGGAATGCTGTTGCAGCCGCATGCCCGTGACCTGGCAGGGCACGCCAACCACCGCTACCGGACGAACGTCCTGTTGTACAGCCTCCTGCAGCGCCAGCGTATTCGGCGAATAGGTGTAGCGCGAGGCGGCGCAGGACAAGACATCCTCCCGCGTCAGGGCAAGCTTGTGACGGCCGATCTGGTTGTTGTCGGGCATGACGTCGCCGAGCACCGCGCCCTTCAAAGTGTCATTCCCAAAACCATGAAGAAGCACGGCCGAGACCATGCCGCCATCCTGGCCCTTGTCCAAAAGTTCAGGGTCGGTGGCGCGAGTGTACATCCCGTAGCCGTACTTGCCGTAGCCCTCGTCCTTTGCCGACTCCAGGAATCCCAGCAAATTGGGCAAGTCCTTGTCCATCGGGCGCAGGATGGGGCAGACCTCGGCGCACAGAACACAGCGCACGCAAGCGTTTGCACGAGTATCGATGGGCCGCTCGTCCTCGTAATCGAAGACGTCAACCGGGCAGATGGTCACGCACGACGCACAGCCAACACACTTGCCGGTGTCGACGACCTCTTTCATGACAAAGTCGACCGCACGAAAACCGCCCTTGTTGATCTCCGTGCGCCAGGCATAGGCCCATTCATGGGAATCCGCCGTCTCAACCAAATGGCGGTAATGTTCGCTGACCTGTTCGCTGCGACCGTTTGCGCCCGGAATCGGAAACTTCGTCATCTATACATCCAGTGGTTTTGCCATACCCATTGGGCTTGGCCCGGTTCCGGTTCAAAGGTCTTGATGCCCCCCGGCACGCGGCAAGATACGGCAAGTTGAGCCGGGGCGCCAGCCGGAAATAATCAAAAAAGGATAGGTTATCCTATTGTTTTATAGGTTGTTTTTTGCATATTGACGGCCCGGTCCGGGCGTGCTCTCGTAGCCTGGTGAATCAACTTTCCAGGATGCGTAAGTGACCCAATCGCCGCCGTTCTTGTCTTTGCCCGCCGTAATGGAGGGCAATTTTTCTTTCCGTGAAACAGCTCTTGGACGATGACCCGGGACCGACTTTCATTTCAGGGAATTCTCCATATTCCACTGATTAAATCCGGTGACGACTTGGCCGCAATTCTGGCCAAGGCCCTGCGGGAATCCGACGCCGGCCCCCAAGACGGAGACGTGCTTGTGCTGGCGCAAAAAATTGTCTCAAAGGCGGAGGGCCGCGAGGTCGTTCTGTCCGAGGTGAGACCCTCGGATGAAGCGCGGCGCTTGGCTGCCGAAACGGACAAAGACCCGAGGGTCGTGGAACTGATCCTGGCGGAGTCCTCCGAGGTTCTCAAATCCAAGCAAGGCGTGCTGATCGTCGTCCACCGCCTGGGTCATGTTACGGCCAGCGCCGGGATCGACCGATCGAACGTCGGGCCCGGCGATGACCGCGTCCTATTGTTACCCGAGAACCCCGATCAATCAGCCGGTCAGTTAAGGGCCGCTCTTGAAGAACACTTCGGCGTGCGGTTGGGTGTTGTGATCTCGGACAGTGTTGGCCGGCCGTGGCGGCTTGGAACCGTTGGCCTGGCCATCGGTTGCGCCGGGCTGGAAGTGATCGCCGACCATCGGGGCCGCCGGGATCTTTTCGGACACGAACTCGAGATCAGCATGAGCGCCACGGCGGATGCCCTTGCCGGAGCCGCGGAAGTTCTGATGGGCGCTGCCGATGAAGCCATGCCCGCCGTGCTCGTGCGCGGCGTCGAGGCGGGCACCGTCGATCAGGACGTTGAGGCTCTATTGCGGCCCAAGGACGAAGACCTGTTCAGATGAGCCGGAAATCCAACCCCCGATACATTGTACTGTCCGGCGGCATTGGCGGCGCCAAGTTCGCTCTGGGGATGAGTCACGTCGTGCCCGGCGAGAACTTGACGGTAATCGCGAACACCGGCGACGACTTCGAGCACTTTGGCCTGTGCATTTCCCCAGACCTGGATACCCTCATGTATACCATTGGCGGCCTGGCGGACGAGGAGACCGGATGGGGGCAACGGGACGAGACCTGGAATTTCATGAAGGCGCTCGAGGCTCTGGGCGAAGAGACCTGGTTCAACCTTGGGGACCGCGATCTCGCCACCCATGTCGTTCGCACACAGCGTCTGGCCGCCGGCGAGGGTCTGGAGGAGATAACCCGCGATCTTTGCACAAAGCTTGGCATTGCGGCGTCGATTTTGCCGATGACCGAAGAGAGCGTGCAAACAAAAGTGACCACGGACGAAGGCCGCCTGGACTTCCAGGACTATTTCGTGCGGCGCAAGTGTGAGCCTCGGGTGGAAGAGGTTGAATTTGCCGGGGCCGGGAGCGCCACCGCAGCAAGTGGCGTCGTTAGCGCTTTGCAGGACGAAAATCTGCGGGCCATTTTCATCGCGCCCTCGAACCCCTTTTTGAGCGTCGATCCGATTCTCGCCATCAAGGGCATTAGGGACGGTCTCGGTCGTGCTACCGCGCCGGTAGTGGCGATCTCGCCCATCGTCGGCGGCGAAGCCATCAAAGGGCCGACGGCCAAAATGATGCGCGAAATGGGCCTGGAGGTATCGGCGGCCGCTGTCGCCGCCCATTATGGGGACTTGATCGACGGCTATATTCTCGATGACAGGGATCAGGATTTATTGGCCGCCGTGGCCGCCATAGGTGTTGCAGCAACGTCTACAGCAACCATAATGTCGTCCCTGGACGACAAGATCAGTCTCGCGCGCTTTGCGCTCGAGTTTGCCGAAGGTGTGGCCAAACATGCGCTATGAGGGAATGACCTGGGGATTGGTCCCAATCAAATCGCTGGCGCGATCAAAATCACGCTTGGGAGGCATTCTTACGGCGGATGAACGGGCCGATCTGACCAAGGCCATGGCCAAGGATGTGCTCGGTGTTCTTGAGGCCGCATGCGAAGTTGACGGGCTTTCGATCCTGACCGCTGAATCATGGGCCAAGTCCTTGGCTCATATCAAGGGCTTTGAAGTCATCGCCGAGGATCCGGGGCTTACGTTGTCCGAGAATCTCGATC
>CAYOOG010000012.1:0-5175 GCA_964405515.1 uncultured Alphaproteobacteria bacterium
ACCTGCGCCAAACTCTCTCATAGGAGTTGGACCACTTAATGGGGGCAGGTCAGTCCGGCGAACTGCCCTATACGGGCCTCGTGATATTGGAGCAGGATCTTAGGCCGGTCCTGATTAACGATGCGGCGCGGGAGCTATTCCGCCAGTTGAGCGGCCCCTCTTCGACGGCTGATGAATTGCCGGAGGAGATTTACCGCCGCTGCCTGAGGCTCAAGTCCGCCCTCGATACGGGCCAGGGCCACGAGGCGTTGCAGCGATTCAATCTTACGGCTTCCGATGGCCGGACTTTGGCGTCGGTCTATGTGCGGCTGTTGGGTTGCGGCAGCGCCGGCGTGCGCTTCATGGTCTGCCTGAATTCAGGTGATAGCGGCGTCGTGCGGTCGGCGCGCATGAAGGATTTCGGCCTTACCCGGCGCGAGGTCGATATCGTGCATCTGGTCGGTGTCGGCATGACCAACCCGGAGATCGCCGACAAACTGTGCATCAGCGTCCGCACGGTGCAAAACCACTTACGCTCAATCTACGAAAAGGCCGGCGTGCACAACCGCACCAGCCTGGTCTACCGCCTGGCCAGTAGCGCTTAGCGCTCTTTGTCTATTGGATGGACGTGGCCATCCCGCTCCCCCGGCCCAGCCACCCCAAGGGTAACCTTCACGGGTGGTTGGGCCGGGGGAGCGGGATGGGTCAAGCAGATCGAAAACGCTCTAAGTGACCGGCGGCTGAAAGCGTGGAAAGCCGCGCAAATACTCCACCCAGTTACGGATCGAGGAGTCGGATTCCACCAGCACATCCTCGGCGAAGCGAATGGCGTTGGTGATCGGGTAATCGTCCTTGGCCAGCTTGGCGGCAAAAGCATTACCGGCGTTGCACAAGTCGTCGACGGCCTTTTGTTCCTCTGGCGACTCGGCCTTGGGTGCCGCCGAGATGTTCCAGAACTTGGTCTTGCCCTCGGGCAGGGCGACCATCGCGCACAAGATGGTCAGGCTGAAGTTGTCGAAGGTGCCGGCCAGGTGGAAGACGTTGGTGCCGAACAGGCGGTGATATTGCTTCATGTTGCCGAACTTCGGATCCACAAGCACGGCATCATATTGAGCGCCGAATTCGTCGAAGGCCACGTTGTCCGGAATGTCCGCCAATTCCAGGTCGTGTACCCATTTGAGATGCTGGAAGTCGTAGGAATTGGAGATCAGCATGTGGTGCGGCACCGGCTCGTAGCGGGGCTCGGAGGGAATGAGATTAACCTCGGATTCATCCACCGGCAGGCGCGGCAGGTCGTAAAGCGGCTCGGGCCCGTTGAAGGCCCAGATCATGCCCAGGGCTTCTTCGACCGGAAAGACGAAAAGCTGAGCGCGCTCGGGGATCGGCTCGCCGCTTGGGATGTGCGTGCACTTGCCGTCGGGGCCGAAGCGCCAATGGTGGAACATGCAGCGCACATCATCGCCGACCACGGCGCCGGTGCAAAGGCTGGCGCCGACGTGGCGGCAGTAGGCGCTGGTCACATAGGCTTTACCGCTCTTGCCACGATAGATAATGACCCGGCCGCCGAAATAGTCCTCGCCGATGATATCGCCCGGCTTTAGATCGGCGGAGCGCGCCATGGGATACCAGCACTGGTCATATCCGCCAACACCCGGCGGGGGGACGATGTCGTAGGCGTAGGTCTCCGGATCGACTGCAGCGGCGCCATTGCTCGATTGTGCTTTTGCCATGATCAGTGCCTCCTCAAGCGGGTCGGATAATGCTTTCCAGCGTTACCCCGGGGGAGGCTGATAGTAAGGTGTCTCAAGGCGCCCTCGCCTTGATATCAATCAATGGCCGCGGTCTCCCCGCTGTGGCGGCGGGCCGTGGTCGGGCCGGTTAGGCCGGATAAAGTTCTAACGGCTCTCGGCGCGGCGGAAGGGCCAGCTCAACCAGGCGAACAGGCCACTCATGTCTTGCCTGGGGCGGCGCGTGAGATGGCTCGGCAGATCTTCTTGCACGATATTGCTGATAACAAAGGTTGGCACCATTTCATCGTGGTCGAGGCGGATCGAGGCGGCATCGCCGCTGGTCCAAACAATCTCTCCGGTCAGGTCGCCGGCAAGGGGGTCGGAAATTGTGACTTCCTGGCCCGCCGTCAATTCGGTCTCGGTCTGCACCTTGAGTCCACCCATTCCGATATCAATTATGCGGCATTCGTAGGTCTTATTCCCGCATTGCAGCCTCGTGACCGCTTTTGGCCGATGCCGGATAAATTGGCGCCGATCCCTGTTATTTGGAGAACTGTCGTTCATCAAAGCAAATCCTTATCCGTGTGACTTCCCGCGCCTGTCCCGGGGCCAGTGTAATCGAATTATGGTGAATAAATCGTTGCCATGGCCTGGATTTGTGGGAACACGGGGTCCCTGGCGTCTAAATCCATCCCGGCGCAACTTGGCCCATTAGATTGAATTGCTTAGGACTGGGCGGAACCTTGAGGATTCGTCTTGTCGAGCAGGGTTTGCAATCCGGACATCAGTTTTTGGTTTCGGTTGGGGATTCCGGCGTCGGCCAGACCCAGGGTGAGCGCCTGATTTGCGATGGAGCCTATGGCGCGCTGGTGGGCGTAGCCTGGAATGGAAACGCCATTGGGGTCCTCGAGGGCTGCGTGGCAGTTATCCGCATCGGTCGATGTTGCGCTGCGGCAGGCAAGTGGCCGAACTTCGTAGGCTGAACAAGATCCGTTCTTCAATAGAACGCAGGGTACCTCTGCGAATGGTCGCTCGGCGGCGGAGAGACTTTGAATTTCGGATACTTGAACCGACAGCCGTTTCTTGAGCGCCGTCAGGTCATCGGCGCTCCAATTCAGGCGTAGGTGGCCGGCCAAGTAGACCAGCTCGGCTTCTGTAGCCTCCACGTGCAGGTGGCAACATGTGGCGCAGCCCTTGGCGCAGGCCAACTTCTTGGCCGGTGGGTCACGCTGCAGAAGCCCGCCGGTCATGTGATCAACGGCCTGATAGAGCTTTTCCATCAACTGGTCGAAACTGTCGGCCGTCATTTCCCTTGCCACGCCTGTAACCATCCGGCGCAACGCGGTCAGAAAGACGGTTTCGTAGCCAAAAACGGCTGCCGGTTTGGTGGCCTTCTGGCTCATCGTTCCCTCGACCTTCAGATATCCTCCGCCGACCTTCTTTATGCGCGTGATGTCAGGCCCGGGGCAGACGGCAATTCTATCGCCTCAATGTTGAAAGGCCGTTAATGGGAGCGTGGCCAGGGCGTAAATTCACACCGGTCAAACGGCTTCCATCAACCGGATGATGCCCGTGAACCTTGAAAATGGCCCGCGAGCTCCTACATGGAGAAGCTGTGCCGTCATTAGGGTCGGAAAGACTCTAAAGGAGTGACCAGATGAATTGGGACCAAGACCAATTGCGTGAGCTATCGGAAGAGGCCTTCCGGAACTTCGGCGCACCCAATGCCGTCTATGTCAAACCGCTGGCCCGGTCGGGCGGTGCCGAATACGCTTTGCATCTCGCCAACGGTATTCAGGTCACGGTTCTCGACAGCGAAGCGGAAGCCCTGGCGACGGCCCATTATAACGATTTGGTTCCCTACGCCCTGCACTAGAGTCTTTTCGACCCTAACTGAAGCATTTAACTAAAATGCTTACTTGCCGTTGCTGCTTGGCTCCGTCAGCAGGGCATAGATGGCGTCATTTTCGTCGGATCCGCGGAGCTTTTCGCACATCGTGCCATCCCGCAACAGGCGGGAGACCTTGGCCAGGGCCTTGAGATGGTCGGTGCCCGCCGATTCAGGCGCAAGCAGCAAGAAAATCAGGTCCACCGGGCGTTCGTCCACGGCGTCGAAATCCACCGGCTTGTCGAGTCTTGCGAAAACCCCGTGTAGGCGGTCCAGGTCCGAAATCCGGCCATGGGGAATGGCTATGCCCTGGCCGACGCCCGTCGTCCCGAGTCGCTCGCGCGCCAAGAGAGTGTTCAGAATATGCTGACTTTCGACGCCGGTAATCTCCGCCGCCCGTTCAGCAAGTTCCTGAAGCGCCTGCTTCTTGCTCGAGGCCCTGAGCTTGGGAATAACCCCCTGCGGTTCGACCAGGTTTTCGATATTCATAATGCCCGCGCTCAATCCGTATCCGGCGGGGCTGAGGGCGGGCCTTCGGGGCCGGGATCGACCCAGCCTATATTCCCGTCCGGTCGGCGGTAGACCATGTTGAGGCCGCCGTGGGCGATGTTGCGGAACATCTTTGCCGGCCGGTCGGTCAACTGCAGCCGCATGACCGCATCGCTAACGGTAAGTGTTTGAATTTCCATACTCATTTCGGCGATGACCACGGGGTTGTCGTTGCCAGCTTCTTGCTCGTCCTCGTCTTCATCTCCGGCCAGAACATAACTTTGCGCGGCCAAGGTCTCGAAACTGTTCTTTTGACGGCTGTTGTGGTGGTTCACCAGCCGGCGCTTGTATCGGCGCAGCCGTTTTTCCAAGCGCTCGGCCGCCTTGTCAAAGCTGGCGTAAATCTCGTCGGCCTCGGCATGGTTTTGCAGCCGAATATCGTGGCCGATGTGGACCGAACAGTCGGCACGATATGTCCGGCCCTGCTTCGAGAAGCCCACTTGACCATCCACGGAATGGTCAAAATACTTGCTCACACCGGCGGATAGGCGGTCGCGCACGTGGTCGCCCAACGCCTCGCCAATGTCGAGCTGCTTACCGTGTATCTCAACTTGCATCGAAGGTGATTTCCGAATAACCAATCAGAGGGGGTCAGGTGTTTGATTACTCTCGGGAGCGCCGCGGGAACTTAGTGCCGCGCCGGACGGCTGTCAACAGTTTGCCGGGTCCGTTTTGACCCAATTTGAGGCATTTGACCAGGGCTATTTTGGGCCGGTGTTTTTCAGCCGACGGCGTTGTACTGAGGACGAAATTCTCAAGGCGTCCCGGTACTTGGCAACGGTTCGGCGGGCAATATCCACGCCGTCGGCGCGAAGGATATCCACGATCTTGTCATCAGACAGGATGGCATCGACCGCCTCGGCCTCGACTAACTCCTTGATTTTGTGGCGTACTGATTCAGCGGAATAGGCGTCTCCGCCCTCGGCCGAAGCGATCGCGGAGGTGAAGAAATACTTCATCTCGAATATGCCCCGGGACGTCGCCATGTATTTATTGGCGGTAACCCGGCTGACCGTGCTTTCGTGCATG
>CAYOOG010000012.1:5185-21099 GCA_964405515.1 uncultured Alphaproteobacteria bacterium
CAAGTCGTCACCGTTTGGTGTCGTTTTGCATTCCTTTCGTGCATGTCAATGGCTTCGGCTATGGTGCGCAGATTCAGGGGCCTCAGGTGCTCTACGCCGTCCGTAAAGAAGCGTTCCTGCTGCTTGATGAGTTCCTTCGCCACCTTGAGGATGGTTTTAGCCCGCTGATTGAGCGACTTCACCAGCCAATTGGCCGAGGCCAGGCACTCCGATATATAGGTCTTCTCGGCGCCTGAGCGCCCGTTTTCGCTGATTTCTGCGTAATACCGCGAGTTGACCAGAACCCGCGGCAGGGTTTCCGTATTCAATTCCACGATCCAGCCGCCCTGCCTCTTCTTGCGCACAAAGACGTCAGGCACGACCAGTTGGATGGTCTCGCTTCCAAATGCCAGCCCCGGTTTGGGGTTAAGGGCCTGAATTTCGCTGATCATGTCGCCGATATCCTCGGCGTCCACGCCGCACAGGCGCTTCAGGGCACCCATGTCGCGGCGCGCCACGAGATCCAGGTTTTGCAACAAGGCGGCCATGGCCGGATTAAGGCGGTCGCGGGCCTTCTGCTGCAAGGCCAAGCACTCACCCAGGTCGCGCGCCATTATTCCCGGCGGCTCAAAGGCCTGGATTGCCGATAGAACCTGTTCAACCTTGGCTTCGTCGCAGCCCAGTCTTTCCGCCACCTGGACCAATTCGCCGCGCAAGTAGCCCGCGTCGTCAACCAGATCGACCAGATTGAGTCCGATCATGCGCTCGGCGGCGTCGAGATTTGAAACCTGGAGTTGCTCGGTAAGGTAATCCTTGAGTGAAGGCGCGCTGCTGAGCACCTGCTCAAAGCCCATCCGGTCATCGTCGAGAGCGGCGCCTGAGCCTGAAGAACCCGACCAGGCGGCCAAATAGGCGTCGCCGTCGGCCCCTCCCCCGACCTGTTGGTCGGAAGGCGTGTCGCCGGGGCCGTCACTGTTGAAGACGTTGTCGTAATCCACGTCGAGCGGCAGATCGCCGGATTCGGGCGATGCTGAATCCTCGGAGAGCGTGAGCTCCGGCACCGTTGCCTCCGCGCCGACAGCGCCCCCCGACGTGTCGTCAGCGTCGGGCGCTTCCGCCTCGGCCGCCGGGCTCTGATCCTCCGTGGTGCCGCTCTCGTCCTGCTCGAGCAGCGGATTCTTCTCCAGTTCCTGCTCCACGTAGGTGGCGAGATCGAGATTAGAGAGCTGCAGCAATTTGATGGCTTGCTGCAATTGCGGCGTCATCACCAGATTCTGTGACTGCCGTAGCTCCAATCTCGGCGTAATGGCCATGGACTCGTGACTTCCGTTTAGAGACTGAACCTGTCACCCAAGTAGACGCGGCGCACGTCCTCGTGGGCGACAATTTCCGACGGGCTGCCTTCCATCAGGACTTGTCCATCATGGATAATGTAGGCCCGATCGATGATATCGAGGGTTTCGCGAACATTGTGCTCGGTAATCAGGACGCCGATGCCGCGGTCCTTCAAATGGCATATCAATTCACGAATGTCGTTAACGGCGATGGGGTCGATGCCGGCAAGCGGTTCGTCCAACAACATGAAGCTTGGCCGTGAGGCCAAGGCGCGGGCGATCTCCACACGTCGGCGCTCGCCCCCGGAAAGCGCGATAGCTTGCGTGCGCCGCAGGTGGGCAATGGAGAATTCGGTAAGCAGGTCCTCCAGCATGGACTCGCGCACGGTCTTCGACGGTTCCACGACCTCCAGCACGGCGCGGATATTGTCTTCGACCGACAGGCCACGGAAAATAGAAGCCTCCTGCGGTAGATAGCCGATCCCAAGGCGTGCCCGCCGGTACATGGGCAGGCCGGTAATATCGGCGCCGTTCAAGATAATGGTGCCGCTGTCGCCGTTCAGCAATCCGGTGATGATATAGAAACAGGTGGTCTTGCCGGCGCCGTTGGGGCCAAGCAGGCCAACCACTTCGCCGCGGTGCAGGGTCAGGCTGACATCGCGAAGAACCGGACGCTTCTTGAAGCTCTTGCCCAGCGACTTGGCCACCAGCCCGGTATTTTCGCTGACCAGTTGGGGCGCCCCGTCCGCCCCGTCCGCGGCAACTGTTGGTGTTGAATCTGTCACGCGCCCTCCATCAAGGCTGATCTAGCCATTATTCCTGTCACTCGGCTTCCTCGCCGTTCTTCTTTGCCTCGGGGATGAAAGTGGCGCGGACGCGCCCTTCACCGGTAGCATCCGCCGCGCCGCTTTCCATCCGGCTCCGGCCGGTCGCAAGATTAAGCACAAGCCGCGTGCCTTTGATGTTGTTGCCGCCGCTACTCAACACGACCTGCCCGCCAACTGTGATGACCTTGCTGTCCACGTCATAGACCGCCCAGTCGCCGGTCGCGGTTTCTTTCGGCGTCTTGAAGCGGACGCCGCCACTGGCCTTAATGCGCGAAAACGATGTCTTGTCGGAGTTGCCCGTCGTTCCCTTGGGGCGGTAGTAAACCTCCAACAGGTCGGACTGCAGATGCATGTCACCCTGTACCGCGTCCACCGTGCCGCTAAAGAAGACCAGCTCATCGTCCTGCTTGACTTCCATGGTGTCGGCGGAAATTTCGATGGGCTGGTCGACGTTGTGTTTGAATCCCCGCGACAGCACACCACCATCTGACGATTCGGCAAGGGCTGGAGCCGCGCCCAACAAAAGAAGCAAAGCCCAAAGCGCGGTCAAATGGCCCCGGTTGGTTGGAAAGCGCTCTAGGCTCATGAGTTCTTCGCCCTTTTTGGTGTGCGGATCAGCAATCGCACGCCGCCGCTGAATTTCAGGTTGCGGCCATTCTTGTCTATATGAAATCCGTTGGCCTCCAGTTCGCCAAAGGCACCGCTGCCCTTGACCGCACCGCTACCCACGGCAAACCCGTTACTCAGATCCACGCGCACGTTCCGGGCCAAGAGTTCATAGCCGTCGGCCGAGCGAATATCTACCCAGCCCGCAAGATGAAGGACTTCACTGCGGCGGTCATAAAGCCCGTTCTTAGCTTCAATGTGCAGCGCCGTTCCGTCTTCCAGGCTGAATTGCGCCTCCAGGGTATCGAGCGAAACTCTTTGCGGAATATCGGCAACCTGCACGGCGGCGTCGGCAGTGACGGCGAAGGGATGATCGCGGCTGTCCACGCCAAGATAGCGCGGGCCGGTAATGCGCAAACCTCCGCCATCTCTTTCGCCGAAATCAGGGAAGACGCCCTCGGCGTCGCCGAACAGGCTGGGCCAGGCGATGACGAGGGCCACCAGAGCCACGGCGGCTGAAGGCAAAAGCCATCGCATGACGTTGACAAAACGACTGTAGTTTTGGCTAAGACGCGTGCTTTGATCGTCTCTAGGGGCGAAAGCATCGAGCCGGCGACGCCGTTCGGCCTCATCCGCGTCCACGCTTTCAGTCTCGGCTGGCTGCTGTGCTTCGTTCATGACTGCGCTCCGGTCACCTCAGCTCTGGCCCAGGCTGCCGCCCGGGTGCAAAAGCTGAAAGCGGTCTGCCGAAAACCCCTTGCGCTCCATCAGGGCCACGGCGAGCGCATCGCCCAAGGCAAGAGTCATGGTTGTCGAAGTGGTCGGCGCCCGCCCCAGGGAACAGGCCTCGGCAGCCTCGGGTAGGACCAGGGCGACATCCGCGGCGTCGGCCAAGGCACTATCGACCCGCCCGCATATGGCGATCATGGGAATGGCGAAGCGCCGGGAATAGGCGATCAAGTCGCGCAGTTCCGCCGTCTCGCCAGAATTTGAAAGCAGCAGAAGGGCGTCGGAGCTGGTGATCATTCCCAGGTCGCCATGGCTTGCCTCGCCCGGGTGAACGAACTGGGCCGCCGTGCCGGTGGGTGCCAAAGTGGCGGCGATCTTGCGGCCCACATGGCCGCTCTTGCCCATGCCGCTAACAATGACCCGGCCGCCGGTGTCCGCCAGCAGGTCGATCGCCCGGCAGACGTTCAAATCAAGCGATTTCGACAATTCCTCAAGACCCGCCGCCTCAAGCGCGATCACGCGCCGCGCCGCCTCAAGCCCGGCATGGTCCTTGCCGGTCACAGCGGCATCTGGCGATGAATTAGGGGCGTCTGGCGTGGTTTCGGCCGTCATTTCCGGTCTTTCCAGGGCGAACAGTATGGCCGACCGTCACCGGGCAATTGCCCTGCGAAAATCGTGCCAAAATCGGTCTACAGCTTAAGTATGGGGATTGCCGTGACCAAGGTCAACGACCGGGAGGGCTGCATAAATGCCTGGAAGCCTCCCGCTTCCCCGGCCCAACCACCCCTACGGTACCCTTATCGGGTGGCTGGGCCGGGGGAGCGGGAGGCGCTGGCAATACTCCGGCAATACTAATGATGAAAAATATCGACTTCAGACCAGCCTTTAAGGTCCAATTCCGCGCGCACCGGGACAAAAGCCAGGCAGGCGCGCACCAGGTCGGCGCGGCCCTCGCGCTCCACCATGTCGTCCAGGCGCTCCTTTAGCCGGTGCAGATGCAATACATCGTTGGCGGCATATTCCAGCTGCTCAGGCTTCAACTCGGCTGCGCCCCAGTCCGAGCTCTGCTGCTGTTTCGACAGGTCGATTCCGAGGATTTCCCGTACCAGGTCCTTGAGGCTGTGGCGGTCCGTGTAGGTGCGCACCAACTTGGAGACAATCTTCGTGCAGTATATGGGCGCCGTCAGCACGCCGAGGTATTGCCTCAATACCGCCACGTCGAAGCGGGCGAAATGAAACAACTTGAGCACGCCGGGATCGCCCAGCAGCGCGATAAGGTTCGGCGCTTCGTAGGAATCGGCCGGTAGTTGCACGATATGGCAGGTGCCGTCTCCGGCTGATAGCTGGACCAGGCAAAGGCGATCCCGCGCCGGGTTCAGGCCCAGGGTCTCGGTATCCACGGCAACGCTGGTGCCGAAATCGAGGCCGTCGGGTAGGTCGCCCTTATGGAGGGTAATGCTCAAGATCGTATCCTTGCCGCAATTATCGGGTTCGTGGGAATGGTGCCCAGGAGAAGACTCGAACTTCCACGACCATAAGGCCACTAGCACCTGAAGCTAGCGCGTCTACCAATTCCGCCACCTGGGCGCCTCACGAGGCAGCAGTCGATAGCCCCCCTGGGGGTCTCTGTCAACCCGCCAGCACGGCGGGCGCCGGTGCGCCGGGCCTTGCCCGCCGAGCCGCTTTACGGCAATTTGCCGGCGGCGTTATGATAAGGTTTCACCTGCCCCTGGCAGCGCGGAGGAGAATTTCATGAGCGAAGGTTTGGTTACTGTATTCGGCGGGTCGGGGTTCCTGGGACGTCATCTTGTGGCGCAACTGGCGCGCTCGGGCAGGCCGGTCCGCATAGCCGTGCGGCGGCCCGAAAAAGCGCTATTCCTCAAGCCCATGGGCAGCGTCGGTCAGATTGACTTGGTGCAGGCCAATCTGCGGCATGAAGGCTCGGTGGTGCGAGCGGTTGAGGGTGCTTCCAGCGTTGTCAACCTCGCCGGTATTCTGTTTCAGGCCGGTGCCCAGCGTTTCGACGGCCTGCACGCCGACGGTGCCGAACGGGTGGCCAGGGCGGCGGCCGCGGCGGGGGCGGAACGGCTGGTTCAGGTATCAGCGATCGGCGCCGCAGAGGATTCCCCGGCCCAGTACGCCAGCAGCAAGGCGGTAGGCGAGGCGGCAGTGCTGGGCGCTTTCCCGCAGGCCACCATCATCCGGCCGAGCCTGTTGATCGGTCCCGACGACAATTTCTTCAACCGCTTCGCGCGCCTGTCGCGCGTCACCCCGGTGCTGCCACTGATCGGCGGCGGGCACACCCGCTTCCAGCCCGCTTACGTGGCCGACGTGGCGGCGGCCGTTGCCGCCACCCTTGGGGATTCCGACAGCGCCGGGCGCACCTATGAGCTCGGCGGCCCACAGGTATACAGCTTCCGCGAATTGATGGAATTGATGATGAGCGTGACCGGGCAGAAGCGATTGCTGATTCCCGTTCCCTTTGCCATTGCCCGCTTCGAGGCATGGTTTATGCAGATGCCGTCGGCGATCGCGCCCTTCTGGCCGCCCCTTTTGACGGTGGATCAGGTCAATTTGCTCGAGACCGATAATGTCGTGGCTAGGGGAATGCCGGGCTTTGCCGATCTGGGCGTTGAGCCCAGGTCCATCGAATCCATCCTGCCGTCATACCTGGGCCGCTTTCGAGACCGCGGGCAGTTCGCGGCTCAGGAGCCAGCGCCATAAATGCCTGGAAGCCTCCCGCTCCCCCTTCCCAACCACCCCAAAGGTACCCTCAACGGGTGGTTGGGAAGGGGGAGCGGGAGGCTTCCAGGTGATCTTAAGAGTATATCCAGAACAGCAAACCGCCACCCAGTGCCAGGCGATAAAGCACGAACGGCGTGAAGCTGGAGCGCCGCAGCCAGCGCATGAGCACGGCGATAGCGGCCAGCGCTGTTACAAAGGCAAAGCCGGCGGCAAGAGTGGCGACGGCGCCGAGAACAAGATCGCCGCTTTCGTATAAATCCCTGCCTTTTAGAATACCGGCGCCGAGGATGGCTGGTATGGACAGCAGCATGGAAAAACGCGCCGCCTCGCCGCGCTCGAAGCCCAAGGTACGGGCGGCGGTCATGGTGATGCCGGAACGGCTTGTGCCGGGCACCAGGGCCAGCACCTGGGCAAAACCGATGATCATGGCGTCCAGCAATTTTATATGCTCGACGCGCTTCAAGGTCATGCCGATGCGATCGGCGATATAGAGCAGAATGCCGAATCCAAGTGTGGTCCAGGCAATGATCTCCATGCTGCGCAAATATCCGGTCAGATTATACCGGTTCAGCAGATAGCCGGCGACGGCCACCGGCAGGGTAGCTGCGATCAGGTACAGTAGCCGCCGCCCGCGTTCCTGGACACGGCCCCTGGCCAAGTCGTAGGCGCCGAGCGTGAGCGACAGCACGTCGCGCCAGAAATAAATCATTACGGCGAAAAGCGTGCCCACGTGAACCGCCACGTCGATCACCAATCCTTGATCCGGCCAGTCGGTCAGCTCGGGCACCAATATGAGATGGCCCGATGAACTGATGGGCAAGAACTCCGTAATGCCCTGTAAAAGGGCGATTATGACGACTTGCAGCAGGGTCACGGGCGGTACCTCGCAAATACTGGCCATAAAAGCGCCTTTAACGGCGCCAAGACGGGCAAAATGGCACGTTACGGCGGTATTTACGCCGTGAACAGGCGAAATCCGGCCTGGAACGGCATTGTTTTAGCATTTCCGCGCCGGAGCGGGCAGATGTCTATTTAGTCCCATTTCGGAACTAAAATTTACCCCGAATTGCCAAATTTGCTGGGTTTTCGGTAATCCGGCAAGATTTGCAGCAAAAAAAAGGACAGTCATACTGTCATAAATGTCGGTTTTTGCTCGCAACCGGGGCACTCATCCCTTAGAAAGGACCAATCGAGGCGGTGAGCCTTGATACGAGGCGTCTGCGGGGTTGGCGCCAAATACGTTCATAATTGATTTATGTCGGAGTTTCGTGCCGTGGTGCAGAAGCTGTTGAAATTCGTGACCATTGAGCAGCACATGCCTGAAAAGCGCGGTGCCGAGGCCCGCTGCGCGGATTTCGGCGAGATTTACAAGGATTTTGAGGATTCCGCGGCGGGGGAGCAGGCCTCCCGCTGCTCGCAATGCGGTGTGCCCTTTTGCCAAGTCCATTGCCCGCTGCACAATAACATCCCCGATTGGCTCAAATTGACCGCCGAGGGCCGGCTGGACGAGGCCTACGAGGTCAGCCAGGCAACCAGCAACATTCCAGAAATCTGTGGCCGCATCTGCCCGCAGGACCGGCTGTGCGAGGGCAACTGCGTCATTGAGCGCGGCTTCAGTTCGGTCACCATCGGCTCGGTCGAGCGCTATCTCAGCGACCTCGCCTGGGAAAAAGGCTGGGTGGCGCCCGTGGACGTGCCGGCAACCCGCGGCCAGTCGGTGGCGATTATCGGTGCCGGGCCGGCCGGTCTGGCGGCGGCGGAGGAATTGGCGAGCCGCGGATACGAAATTCACGTCTATGACCGTTACGACCGCCTTGGCGGCTTGCTGGTCTACGGCATTCCCAACTTCAAGCTTGAAAAAGACGTTGTGCAGCGCCGCGTCGACCGCTTGGCTGAGGCGGGTGTGCAATTTCACTGCAACTTCGAAGTCGGCCGCGACGCCAGTCTTGCGGAAATACGCGACAAGCACGATGCCGTTCTGATCGCCACCGGTGTTTACAAGGCGCGGCCCCTGTCCGTGCCCGGCGCCGGGCTCGAAGGTGTGCACGCGGCCATGACTTACCTTACCGCCAGCAACCGCACGGGCCTTGGCGACAAGGTTCCGGCCTTCGAAGACGGCACCCTCAACGCCAAGGGCAAGCGCGTCGTGGTGATTGGCGGCGGCGATACGGCAATGGATTGCGTGCGCACGGCGGCGCGCCAGGGCGCCGTGTCGGTCCGCTGCCTCTATCGCCGCGACCGTGACAATATGCCGGGCTCCCGCCGCGAAGTTGAACACGCCGAGGAGGAAGGCGTCGACTTCGTCTGGCTGACGGCGCCCCAGGCTGTTCTGGGCGATGATTGCGCCACCGGAATCCGCGCCGTCAATATGCGGCTCGGCGCGCCTGATTCCTCGGGTCGTCAAACACCGGAAATCATCGACGACTCCGTACACAACATTGATGCCGACATGGTCATCACGGCGCTCGGCTTCGATCCGGAGGATCTGCCGGTTCTATTCGACGCCCCGGAGTTGGAAGTGACTCAGTGGGGGACCGTCAAGACCGACTTTAAAACGCTGGCCACCAACTTGGAGGGCGTCTACGCCGCAGGCGATATTGTCCGCGGCGCCTCACTGGTGGTTTGGGCAATCCGAGACGGGCGCGATGTTGCGGAATCCATTCACGCTTACCTCGAGGCGCAAGCTGATGCCTCCCAATTGGCGGCGGCGGGATAGCCTTATGAAACAAGTCGATAAGAAAGGCATTTCAGGCAATTTGCCGGGCCGCGCGTTCGTCGAAAGGTACGCCGCCGAGCGCGACAAGCTGGAACAGGCCGGCGCTTACGACCCCCGGGACGAGCATGACAATTGTGGCGTTGGTCTGGTGGCCAACGTCAATGGCCAGCCCACCCGGCGCGTGGTCGAGGCAGGTATCGAGGCCCTGAAGGCGATCTGGCACCGCGGCGCCGTGGATGCTGACGGTAAGACCGGTGACGGCGCCGGCATCCACCTTGAAATTTCCCAAAGTTTTTTCCAGGATCACATCAGGGACACCGGTCACGCCCCGGCGGACAACCGCATTGCCGTGGGCATGGTATTTCTGCCGCGCACGGATTTTGCAGCGCAAGAAACCTGCCGCAGCATCGTCGAAACAGAAATCCTGAAGTTCGGTCATAAGATTTTCGGCTGGCGTCAGGTGCCGGTTGATGTGACCGTGATCGGCGAGAAGGCAAACGCCACGCGGCCGGAAATCGAACAGATAATGATCGGCAACGCCCGCGACGTAAGCGACGCCCGCTTCGAACGCGAGCTTTACCTTATCCGCCGCCGCATCGAGAACCGCGTGCTGGATGAACATATCAATGACTTCTATATCTGCTCTCTTTCATGCCGCTCGCTTATTTACAAGGGCATGTTCCTGGCCGAGCATCTGGAAAAATTCTATCCAGACCTGAGGGACGAGCGCTTCATCTCCAGCTTCGCAATTTATCACCAGCGTTATTCCACCAACACCTTCCCGACCTGGAACTTGGCCCAGCCCTTCCGCATGCTGGCCCATAACGGTGAAATCAACACCCTGCGCGGCAACGTCAATTGGATGCGCGTGCACGAAATCCGTCTGGCGTCGGAAGTTTTCGGACGCAGCCAGGACGACATCAAACCCATCGTTCAGGCGGGCGCCTCTGATTCCATGGCGCTGGACGCGGTGTTCGAGGTTCTTGTGCGGGCCGGGCGCGAGGCTCCGCTGGCCAAGATCATGCTGATCCCCGAAGCCTGGTCGAAGGCCACGAAAATCCCCGAAGCGCACCGCGCCATGTATGCCTTTACCAATTCGGTGATGGAGCCCTGGGACGGCCCGGCGGCCATTGCCGCCACCGACGGGCGCTGGGTGATCGCCGGTATGGACCGTAATGGCCTGCGCCCCATGCGCTATACCTTGACCAAGGACGGTTTGCTGGTTGTCGGCTCCGAAACCGGCATGGTCATGGTTGACGAGCGCGACGTCATCGAGAAAGGCAGAATCGGACCCGGCCAGATGGTCGGTGTCGACCTATCGGAGGGCACCTTCCACCGCGACAAGGATCTAAAGGACGGTCTCGCCGCCGATCAGCCTTACGAACAGTGGATCGAAAACATTCAACCGCTGGACGACCGCATCAAGCCAAAGGGCGGGGAGCCTGTGCTTTACGACCAACAGGATTTGCGGCGGCGCCAGAATGCGGTCGGTATTTCCGTCGAGGACTTGGAACTCATTCTCCATCCCATGGTCGAAGACTCTCGCGAGCCGACCGGTTCCATGGGCGACGACACGCCCATGGCGGTGCTTTCAAAGAGCTACCGTGGGCTCTTCCATTTCTTCCGGCAAAAATTTAGCCAAGTGACCAACCCGCCCATCGACCCGCTACGTGAAGAGCGAGTCATGAGCCTGAATACCCGCTTCGGGAACCTGACCAATGTGCTGGAGGATGACATTCGCCTCGGCAATGTCCTGCTCTTGGAATCGCCCATCATCACGAACGGCGAGTTCGCCGAAATGAAATCCCAAATGGGTGATGACGCGGTGGAAATCGATTGCACCTTCCCGATACACGGCGAGGGCAAAGACGGCGAGGCCGTCCCTGATTCCGACGAGGGTCTGCTGCCGGCCGCTCTCGACCGGGTGCGCCTGGAAGCGGAAGAAGCCGTACGCAGTGGCTGCGCGCATCTTATTCTGACCGATGAGGGCCTGACGCCGGCGCGAGCGAGCATTCCCATGATCCTCGCCGCCGGGGGGATTCACTCTCACCTCACGCAACAGGGCCTGCGTACCTTTGTTTCCATAAATGTACGCTCCGCGGCTTGCCTGGATGTTCACTGTTTTGCCGTCCTGATCGGTGTCGGCGCGACAACCGTCAATCCCTACCTCGCCCAGGAATGCGTCAGCGAACGCCACCACCGCGGCCTGTTTGGCGACATGACCCTCCAGGACTGTGTCGCCGCTTACCGTCAGGCGGTGAACAAGGGGCTTTTGAAAATTATGTCCAAGATGGGCATCTCGGTCATCAGCTCCTATCGTGGCGGGTACAACTTCGAAGCCGTAGGGCTGAGCCGCGCCCTGGTTGCGGAGTTCTTTCCCGGCATGACCTCGCGGATCTCCGGCATCGGCCTTGCCGGTGTGCAGCAAAAAATTCTCGAAGCCCACGCCCGTGCCTTTACCCAGGATTCGGCGACGCTTCCCATCGGCGGTCTCTATAAGTACCGCCACAAAGGCGAAGTGCATGCCCTCGACGGCCGTGTCATCCATTTGATGCAAAGCGCCGTCGCCAGTGAATCCTTCGACACCTTCATGAAATTTTCCGAGGCCTTGCGGGGCCGCCCGCCCGTTCACCTACGTGACCTGCTGGACTTCAAACCCATGGCCGAGCCGGTGGCCCTGGAGGAGGTCGAATCCATCACCGAGATTCGCAAGCGCTTTGGCACCGGCAGCATGTCCCACGGGGCGCTGTCCCGGGAGGCCCATGAGACGCTCGCCATCGCCATGAATCGCATCGGCGGCGTTTCCTGCAGCGGAGAGGGCGGCGAGGACCGCGCCCGCGCCCGGCCCCGGGCCAACGGCGACAACGCCAATTCGGTGATCAAGCAGATCGCCTCGGCGCGCTTCGGCGTTACCGCCGAATATCTGAACAGTTGCCGCGAAATCGAAATCAAGATCGCCCAGGGCGCCAAGCCGGGCGAGGGCGGGCAACTGCCGGGCTTTAAGGTCACCGCCGAAATTGCCCGGCTGCGCCACGCCACCGAGGGCGTAACGCTCATCTCGCCGCCGCCCCACCACGACATCTATTCCATCGAGGACCTGGCGCAGTTGATCTATGACCTCAAGCAGATCAACCCCGATGCCGAGGTCTGCGTGAAACTGGTGGCTTCTTCGGGCATCGGCACCATTGCCGCGGGCGTTGCCAAGGCCAAGGCCGACGTTATTCTGATCTCCGGCCACGACGGCGGCACCGGCGCCAGCCCGCAAAGCAGCATCAAGTACGCCGGCATTCCCTGGGAAATGGGATTGACCGAGGTCAGTCAGGTGCTGACCTTGAACCGCCTGCGTCACCGCGTGAAGCTGCGCGTGGACGGCGGCATCCGCACCGGGCGCGACGTGGTCATCGCCGCCATGATGGGAGCGGAGGAATTCGGCGTCGGCACGGCGGCGCTGGTCGCCATGGGCTGCATCATGGTGCGCCAGTGCCACTCCAACACCTGCCCCGTGGGCATCTGCACCCAGCGCGAGGACTTGCGGGCTAAGTTCGAAGGCACGGCGGACAAGGTTATCAACTTGTTCAGCTTCATGGCCGAGGAAGTGCGCGAGATTCTTGCCGGTTTGGGCGTGCGTACCCTGAATGAAATCACCGGGCGCACGGACTTGCTCAGCCAAGTCAGCCGGGGCGAGCCGCACCTTGATGACCTGGACTTGAACCCCCTGCTGACACGCGTGGATTCCGGTGGCGATCCGCTTTACTGCACGCGCGAGGGACGCAACGAGGTGCCCGACAGTCTGGACGCGCAGATGGTCAGGGACGCCAACCGGGTGTTCGAGGAAGGCGAGAAGATGCAGCTCACCTATACGGTGCGCAACACCTACCGCGCCATCGGCACGCGCATGTCATCTTATATTGTGCGCCGCTTCGGCATGAACGTCCTCAACCCCGGCCACGTCACCGTGCAGTTGCGCGGCTCGGCCGGGCAGTCGCTCGGCGCCTTCGCCGTGCAGGGCCTGAAGCTCAGGGTTTTAGGCGACGCCAATGACTATGTCGGCAAGGGCCTGTCGGGTGGCATCATTACCGTGCGGCCTTCGGCCTCCAGCACTTTAATCACCAACGACAATACGATTGTCGGCAATACAGTGCTTTACGGCGCCACCTCCGGGCGGCTGTTTGCCGCCGGCCAGGCCGGTGAACGCTTCGCCGTGCGTAACTCCGGCGCCTATTCGGTGGTTGAAGGTTGCGGCTCCAACGGTTGTGAATACATGACCGGCGGCGTCGTCGCCATTTTGGGCCCGGTGGGCGATAACTTCGGCGCCGGCATGACCGGCGGCATGGCCTTTGTCTATGACGTGGATAATTCCTTCTCGCACCGGGTCAACGACGATTCCCTTGTCTACCAGCGCATCGCCTCTGCCCATTGGGAGAGCACCCTGCGCGCCCTGGTGGCCGAGCACGTGGAGGAGACTCAATCCACCTTCGCCGAAAGCCTGCTCATCCACTGGGATCTGGAGCTCTCCAAGTTCTGGCAGATATGCCCCAAGGAAATGATCGGCCGCCTGGAGCATCCATTGAGCGACGAAGCGGAAGCGGAGACGGCTTAGAGTTCTAGCGAGGCGTCATTCCCTTTGCCCCCCCTAAAACATGCCGTTGTCGTTGAGGACTTCCGTGGGCACGTTTTGCAGTACTGCCCAGTGCTCGGCGATCTTGCCGCTCTCAAAGCGGAAGATATCCATGACCGCAAGGTTGAGGTTGTTCTCGCCGCCGGCGATCTGTGAGTGCAGCACCACCATGTCATCCTCGGCGATGGCTCTTTTGATATGGACGACCACGCCGGGAAACATTTCCTCGGTCTTGCCGAGCGTTTCAATGGCGGCCTCGCGGCCGTCCGGCACATCCGGGGAATGCTGAATGTACGTCGGGCCGACATAAAGATCGAAAGCCTCTTGCGTCTTGTACTCGTTGAACACCATTTCGTAAAAAGCTATGGCGCTCGCCTTGTTGGCCTCGGTCTGCTCGTCGCCCAGCGCCGGCGCGGCGCCCAGGAATACAAAAGCCAATACGCCGATCGCTCTCACTAATATGGATTTCATTCTCTTCTCCCGGGATGCTGACGCCGTCACCGTTCGCGCGGAACGGCGCCGTACTCTACACGACGCGGAATCATAAAAGGAACTTGTAACCGGCGTGTATTCATTTGTTTAACCAAGTTCATCTAAAGTGGTTTTGCCAAGCCCTTAACCTTAAGCAAGTGTAAAACACGTGTCTGGGATTCAGAAAGAATTTAGAATTATCTTCACTGAACCGCGTCTCCGGAACGCTTTGTTCCTCGCCGCCGGTGTGATCGCTTTCTATTTGGCCGAGGATCAGATTCTTGCCCATACGGCCTACCGCATCCCGGCGGTTTCAATGGCCGGGGCTCTTATCAGCATGATGATGATCGTTGCATGGACGCTGCTGGGCAGCGCCAAGAGCCTGCGGCAAAAAGAAGTCGCCGCGAGAGAAGCCAACGAAGAGATTGCGAAAATCATAGGAGCGCTGCAAAAGTCCCGCCAACAAATGCGGACCATGGCTGAAGAGCAAACGCGGGAGTTGCGTGAGAAAGAGGAACGTTATGAGCTGGTCATGAACGGCGTGCATGACGTCTTCTGGGAGTGGGACCTGGAGGGCAATTCTTTCGATTCCTCCACCCGATTGGCCGAAATCCTGGGATACGAAGAGGGCGAGATCGATCTTACGCCCGCCGAGATGGACATCCGGTGCCATACGGACGACGGGGAAAAGAAACGATTCGCGATGGTCGAGCACTTGAAAGGCGAAACCGACTTCTACGCCTGTGAATACCGGGTCCGAAACAAGTATGATGAGCACGTCTGGTTGCTGGTCAGGGGCGTGGGGCTCCGCGACGACGCCGGCCGCGTCTACCGCATGGCCGGATCGGCCAGTGACATTACGAAGCGCAAGCTTGCCGATGATGGCCTGCAGCAATCCCAAAAAATGGAAGCGGTAGGCCAACTGGCCGGTGGCATCGCTCACGAATTCAGAAACATTCTCGTTGGTATCGGCGGCTTTGCCGACATGGCCTTGATGGACATTGACGATTCCGATCAGGTGAAACTGTGCCTTGATGAAGTGAAGACGGCAACCGACAAGGCGTCGAAGATGACGAATGATCTTCTTGCCTTCAGCCGGAATGAAGAAGTGCACCCGACCTTTATCGACTTCGATATTTCCGAAATTCTCCACGACATGGGCAATTTCATGAAACGTGTGCTGCGCTCGGACGTGCGGCTGAACTTGGAAACCTCCGACCAGGTGGCCACGGTCTTGGCCGACCCAAACCAGCTCTCCCAAGTCATTCTCAATCTTGCCATGAACGGCCATGACGCCATGCCCGACGGCGGTGAGTTGACCATCGGAACCAGGCTGGCGGAGTTAAGCGAAACCGAAGTGGCAAATAGCGGCGAGATGCGGCCGGGAAGTTACGCGCAGATCTTCGTCGAGGATACCGGGTCCGGCATGGACCGGGACACCATCAAGCGCCTGTTCGAGCCCTTCTTCACCACCAAGGAAGTCGGCAAGGGCACGGGTCTTGGCCTGTCCGTTGCTTACGGCATTGTTGAACGGGCCGGGGGCTTCATCAATGTCGATAGCACGCCCGGAGAAGGTTCAAGATTCTACGTCAACCTACCTCTTTATGAAGAAGAGCAGCGCCTGACCGCTTAAAGAGCGGTCGGCAAAGAAGTGCCGCCTAAACACAAGTGGAGCCGACAATGTCGAACATAAACACGAAAACCGGAAAACGCGTTGATCCAAGGCGGATACTTGTTGTCGAGGATGATCAACAGGGCGCCAAGTTGATCGAAATGGTTCTTCGCAAGCTCAGCTTTGAAAATATTATCCACCTTGAAAATGGCAAGGAAGGATGGGAGGCGATCAGCGAAGCCGAGGAAGCTTTTGACCTTGTCATAAGCGATTGGAA
>CAYOOG010000012.1:21109-34000 GCA_964405515.1 uncultured Alphaproteobacteria bacterium
GCTCTCGCGGATTCGGGAGGAAGAAATGGATGTGCCGTTCATCATGATCACTGGGCGCGGCAAGGTGGAATCCGTGACCACCGCAAAGACCGTGGGCGTCACCTCTTTCATTCCGAAGCCCTACACGCCCCAACAACTTATTCAAAAAATCAAGGCCGCTCTCGAAGGCACGGCGTTCCATACGGGCTGACCCAAGCCGGCCGCCGGCCGCGATATCCTGTCGCCGGAATGCTATCCTCTGATACACTCGGCGCCATGCTCACGCTCTATCATCAATCGCTTTCGCCCTATTCCCGCAAGGTGCGGTTTTTTCTCGCCGAAAAGGGCCTGGATTTCGAGCTGGTCGCCGAGCCCGTTTGGGAGCGCCGCGAGGAATACCTGATTCTCAATCCCACGGGCAAGGTGCCGACACTGGTCGAGGAAGGTGGTCCGGTGCTGGCGGAAAGCGGCGTCATTTGCGAGTACCTGGAGGAGGTTCACCCGGAGCCAAACTTGCTCGGTGAGGATCCCGTGGCACGGGCGGAGACTCGGCGGCTGACCAATTGGTTTGACCTTAAATTCGGGCGCGAGGTCTCGGCCAATCTGGTTTACGAGAAGATCTTCAAGCGCTTTCTTGGTCTTGGCGCGCCGGATAACGAGGCCATTCGCGCCGGGCGGCACAATATTGCCACTCACCTGGAATACGTCGCCTACCTCACCGAGCGGCGGCATTGGCTGGCGGGCGATGAGTTGAGCCTCGCCGATATCACCGCGGCGGCGCACCTTTCCTGCATTGACTACCTGGGGGACGTGCCCTGGGACAAGCACGGCGCCGCCCGGGACTGGTACGCGCGGGTCAAGTCCCGGCCCAGTTTCCGCGCGCTCCTGGCCGATCATGTGGCCGGCATGCCGCCGCCCAAGCACTATGCAGACCTCGATTTCTGAGCAGGCGGCCCCGGGCGCGGGGCAAGGCATCAAATCGCAAATCCTGGAGCGGGCGCGGGACCTCGGCTTCGAGGCCGTGGGCGTCGCCCCGCCCGATGCCGTGGGCCAGGCCGGTGCGGGGCTCGGCGAATTCCTCGACAACAACATGCACGGTGATATGGACTGGATGGCGCGAACGCGCGACCGCCGCGCCGATCCGCACGTGCTTTGGCCGGAGGCGCGCAGTGTAATTTCCCTGGCCATGAATTACGGCCCCGGGGTTGAGGTCCCGGGCGGGCGGCAGAGCGGGGCCATATCGGTCTACGCGCGGGGCCGCGACTATCACGATGTCATGAAAAAACGCCTGAAAGTGCTGGGCCGCTGGATCGCTGAAACTTTCGGGGCAGAGGTCAAGGTCTTCGTCGACACGGCCCCGGTGCTGGAAAAGCCCCTGGCCGCAGCCGCCGGTCTGGGTTGGCAAGGCAAGCACAGCAATCTGGTGTCGCGGGAGTATGGCTCCTGGCTGTTCCTGGGCGAGATTTTCACCAGCCTTGAGCTGGCTGCGGACACGCCCGGCACCGACAATTGCGGTGATTGCCGGGCCTGCTTGGACATCTGCCCGACCAAGGCCTTTCCCGAGCCCTACCGGGTCGACGCCCGGCGCTGCATTTCCTACCTCACCATCGAGCACAAGGGGCATATCCCCGAGGAATTCCGCGAGGCCATGGGCAACCGCATCTATGGCTGTGACGACTGCCTCGCCGCCTGCCCCTGGAACAAGTTTGCCGTGCGCGCGTCGGAGACCGCCTTTCACGCCCGCGAGGAGTTGCAGGCGCCCTTGCTTGCCGATCTGGCGGCGCTGGACGATGCCGGCTTCCGCGCCCTGTTCAAGGGCTCGGCGGTCAAGCGCCTGGGCCGCGACCGCTTTGTGCGAAACGTGCTCATTGCCATCGGAAACTCAGGGGGAAACTCAGGGGGAAACTCCGGTGTGGCGAACCTGGCAGGCGTGGCCGAAAATCTGCGGGACGACGCATCACCTCTGGTGCGGGCCATAGCCGTCTGGGCGCTGGAGAGATTGTCGTGACCGGCAAGCTGTTCTGCTTCGGCCTTGGCTATTCAGCCAAGCGTCTTGCCGGGCTGCAGGAAGGCCAGGGCTTTGCGGTCACCGGCACCAGCCGCGAGGGTGGCGAGGGCCTCATTCTTTTTGACCGCAATCATCCCCTGGACGACCCGGTTGCAGCCCTAGAGGGCGTCAGTCATGTTCTGGTCTCGATCCCGCCTGACGAGGCAGGGGATGTTGTGGCCGACCTGCACGGACAGGCGCTGGCGGCGCTGCCGGGATTGAAGTGGCTCGGATACTTGTCCACCACCGGGGTCTATGGCGATCGCGGCGGCGACTGGGTGAGCGAGGATGACACGGTCAAACCGCAGAAGAGGCGCGGCCGGCGCCGGGCCGCGGCGGAGGACGCCTGGCTGGCTCTCCATCGCGATTCCAGCCTTCCGTTGCATATATTTCGCCTTGCCGGCATTTACGGACCCGGGCGCAGCGCGCTCAAGCGCGCGCGTGAAGGCGCGGCAAGGCGTATCCACAAGGAAGGCCATGTGTTTTCGCGCGTTCACGTGGATGACATCGCGGGCGTGCTGGCGGCATCGATGGCGCGGCCTAACCCCGGCGCCATATATAATGTTGTCGACGACGAGCCCGCCCCCCAGGCGGATGTGGTGGCGCTGGCCTGCGAGCTGGCGGGCGTTCCCGTGCCGCCACTCGAATCCGTCGAGGACGCGGGCCTGTCGCCCCTGGCATTGACCTTCTATGCCGAGAATAGGCGCGTGCGGAATGATCGCATCAAGAACGAGCTGGGCTACGCTTTGCGTTTTCCCACTTACCGCGAAGGCCTCAAGGCGTTGGCTGACTCAGGTTGAACGGCAAAGATCTTCAACGGTGGCGCATAGCCATCGGATATCGTCCGGGCTCGACATTCGATGCCCGCCCGCCTTCACCAGGGTCACGGTCACGTCCTTGCCCGTCAGCTTCTCGACAATATTGAGCGACACTTTCCAGGGCACGCCCACATCGGCCATGCCCTGTAGCAGCCGCACCGGGCAGTCGATTGCCAGGGGTTCCTTCAGCACCAGGTGATTGCGGCCTTCCTCGATCATCGCGAGCGTAATGGCGTAGTCCTCGTCGCCATATTCCGTCGGCATATAGAGGACACCCTTTTCCCGAAGCTCCGCCTTTTGCTCGTCGCTGAACAAAGTCCAGATCATGTCCTCGGTGAAGTCGGGGGCGGCGGCGACGCCGATTAACCCGGCCACGCGCTCGGGCCGGTCCCGGGCCAGCAACAGGGCCGTCCAGCCGCCCATGCTTGAGCCCACCAGAATCTGCGGGCCCTCGGCGACTTCGTCCAGCACGGCCAAGGCATCCCCCGCCCAGTCGCCGATAGTGCAGTCCGTGAACTTGCCCGAGGATTCCCCATGGCCGGAATAGTCGAAGCGCACATAGGCCCGGCCCGTCTCGCGGCAGTGGGCCTCAAGCGCCGTGGCCTTGGTACCCGACATGTTCGACATCATTCCGGGCACGAAAATCACGCCCGGCGCCTTGCCGGCAAGTGCGTGGTAGGCGATCTTCGTGCCGTCCGGACGGGTCAGGAACCGGGGTGAGGGGGCATCGTTCATGGCTTCTCCTTGGGGTTCAGTAGGCGCGGTCGCGGCGGACCTTATCATTCCCATTGGGTGTGGCAAACCGCATCCCTTGACAGCCGCCGGAATCCCTCTAATTTCGCGGGTTCTGCGGTAAATTGACCGCATCTCGGAAGCCGCGACCGGAACACTGGGACGATGAACGCCAAGACCATTCAGATCACTCTGCCCGACGGCAGCGTGCGGGAGTACGCCTCGCCCCCCAGCGGCGCCCAGATCGCCGCCGATATCGGCCCGGGCCTGGCCAAGGCGGCCTTGCTCGTGCGCGTCGACGGTAAGGTTTGGGATCTCGGCCGCGAGATCGAGACTTCGTCCGGGATCGCCATCATCACCCGCGACAATGAAGAAGAGGCGCTGGATGTTTTGCGCCACGGCGCCGCCCATATCATGGCCGAGGCGGTGCAGGAGCTTTATCCCGGCACCCAGGTGACCATCGGCCCCAACATTGAAAATGGCTTCTTTTACGATTTTTCCCGCGATGAGCCCTTCACGCCCGAGGACGTGGAGGCCATCGAGGCGCGCATGTACGAAATCGTCGCTCGTGGTGAAGAGGTCACGCGCGAGGTTTGGGAGCGCGATGAAGCGGTCAAGTTCTTCGAATCCAAGGGCGAGAAATACAAGGCCGAGATCATCAATGATCTTCCCGAGGGCGAGGTGGTGACGCTCTACCGCCAGGGCGAGTTTATTGATTTATGCCGAGGCCCCCACTTGCCCAGCACCGGCGTGCTCGGCAAGGGTTTCAAGTTGCTCTCGGTGGCCGGGGCCTATTGGCGTGGCGATCACCGGAACGAAATGTTGCAACGCATTTACGGCACCGCCTGGCGCACGGAAAAAGAACTGAAGGCCTATCTGCACCAACTTGAGGAAGCGGAAAAACGCGACCACCGCAAGATCGGCAAGCAGATGAATCTCTTCCACATGCAGGAAGAGGCCGCTGGCATGGTGTTCTGGCATCCCAAGGGCTGGACGCTCAATCTGGTCATGCAGGATTACATCCGCGACCGCATCCACCGCGCCGGATACGTGGAAGTGAACACGCCCGAGATCATGGCCCGATCCATCTGGGAGGCCTCCGGCCATTGGGGCAAGTTCGACGCCAACATGTACACCACGGAAACCGAGAACCGCATCTATGCGCTCAAACCTATGAACTGCCCCGGCCACGTGCAAATCTACAAGCAGGGTCTGGTCAGCTACCGTGACCTGCCGCTGCGCATGGCTGAGTTCGGCTCCTGTCATAGGTGTGAGCCCTCGGGGGCGCTGCACGGCCTGATGCGGGTGCGCGGTTTTGTCCAGGATGATGCGCATATCTTCTGCACGGAAGACCAGATCACCTCGGAGACCAAAGCCTTCTGCGACCTGCTGTTCGACGTCTACAAGGACTTCGGCTTCGAGGACGTGACCGTGAAGTTTGCCGACCGGCCCGAGGTTCGCGCCGGCGAAGACACGGTCTGGGACCAGGCGGAAGGCGCCTTGCAGGCCGCCGTCGACGCCCTGGGGTTGGAAGTTACCATGAACCCTGGCGAGGGCGCCTTTTATGGGCCTAAGCTTGAATTCGTGCTGACCGACGCCATCGGCCGCCAGTGGCAGTGCGGCACGCTACAGGTGGATTTCGTGCTGCCCGAGCGTCTGGACGCAAATTACATAGGCGAGGACGGCGCCAAGCACCGTCCGGTCATGCTGCATCGCGTGATCCTCGGCTCCATGGAGCGCTTCACGGGCATTTTGATCGAGCATTACGCGGGCAAGTTCCCGCTTTGGCTGGCGCCGGTGCAGGCGGTGGTGGCAACGATCACCAGCGATGCCGATGATTGGGCGGGCAAAGTGGCGGCGCGGCTGGAGTCGGCGGGCATCAGGGCGGAGCTTGATTTGCGCAACGAAAAAATCAACTACAAGGTCCGCGAGCATTCTCTGGCAAAGGTGCCGGTGCTGCTGGTGGTCGGCAAAAAAGAGGCGGAATCGGGCTCGGTCTCGATTCGGCGTTTGGGCGACAAGGCGCAAGAAAGTCTTGCGCTGGATGAGGCAGTGGCTAGACTTAGCGCCGAAGCTGCAGTTCCCGGTCAATGAGTATGAGTACAGCGTCGGCCCCAGGTGGGCGTTGCGCTTCATGCGCCCTCTGGACAGGGGTGGCAGTGGAAATGGTTGAAACGACAGAAAGGAGAAACATCAATCGCTAGAATGCCGGTAGGCGCGCCACCGTCCCGAGAGGGACCGCGCGTCAATGAAAGCATCACCGTAACGGAAGTACGGCTGATAGATGAAAAGGGCGACAATCACGGGGTTGTCAGTATGGAAAAAGCAATGGAGATGGCCGGCGAGGTGGGTTTGGACCTCGTCGAGATATCTCCCCACGCGGACCCGCCCGTGTGCAAGTTTCTTGATTACGGCAAATACAAGTACGAGGCGCAGAAAAAGGCTAACGTCGCGCGCAAGAAACAAAAGACCATCGACATCAAGGAAATCAAACTCAGGCCCAACATCGACGTCCACGATTATGACGTCAAGATGCGCTCCATGACGCGGTTTTTTGAAGCCGGGGACAAGGTCAAGGTGACGCTCAGATTCCGTGGCCGTGAAATGGCCCACCAGGAACTGGGCATGCAGGTGCTCATGCGCGTGCGCGACGACATGGAGGAAAAGGCCAAGGTTGAGCAATTCCCCAAGATGGAAGGCCGCCAGATGATTATGGTCCTGGCCCCGAAGTAAGGCGGCCCCCACACCCCTTGCCAAGGCGCGGTCTAAGCGCTATAACCCGGCGCCACTGGGCGTTCCGGCCGAAATGGGCTGCCGAGTCCGCCCCTAAAAACTCGAGAATCCTGGGCTTTCCAGTAAAGTCCCAACCAAAGGAAAGAGAAAATGCCCAAAATGAAGTCGAAGAGCGGCGCCAAGAAGCGTTTCCGCCTTACCGCCTCGGGCAAGGTACGCTGCAATCAGTCGGGCAAGCAGCACGGCATGATCAAGCGCACCAACAAGCAACTCCGCAATCAGCGTGGCACCACGATCATGGCCCCTTCGGATGCCAAGATCGTGAAGAAGTTCATTCCCTACGCATAAGGAGCCCGGGCCATGGCAAGAGTAAAGCGGGGCGTTACCAAGAGCGCCCGTCACCAGAAAGTTCTCAAGGCCGCCAAGGGCTACCGAGGGCGGCGTAAGAATACCATCCGCGTCGCCAAGCAGGCGGTCGACAAGGCCCGCCAGTACGCCTACCGCGACCGGCGTGTCCGCAAGCGCAACTTCCGTGCGCTGTGGATTCAGCGCATCAACGCGGCGGCCCGCATCCACGGCATGACCTATGGGCGATTTATGAACGGCCTCAAGCTCGCCGGCGTCGAGGTCGACCGTAAGGTCCTGGCTGAACTCGCCGTCAACGAGCCCGAGGCCTTCAAGGCCCTGGTCGATGCCGCCGAAGGCGCCCTCACCAAGGCAGCTTAGTGAGAGCGTTGTCCGGCCAACTGGAAACATTTGACCGGAGTTAATTTGTGCCATGGCAAGGCGCGTTTCACCTTGCGATGTGGGGCATCGGATAAGGAACGCAACACAGCCATGGCGCAAAGAAACCCGGCCTTCGGTGGGGCAACTCGGCCCCTCGGGTGCGTTGCGGCCCTCGCCCGATATGCGATATCGCGCTTCACGCCGCGCCTACCCGGAGAAACCGATTTGCGCCCATCAAATTGATTTCAGTTGGCCGGATAACGCTCTTAGCTCCTTTTCAGCTATACTTGGTGTCAGACACCGGAAAGGGGCCGCTCCCACGGGGCCCCTTTTTTGTTAGTTGGATCAGGCCATGACGGATATTGAAAAGCTAAGCAAGGAGTTGACTGCCCGGGTGGCCGAGGCCGCCGACCCCGACGCACTTGAAGCCGTGCGCGTGCAGGCGCTTGGCAAGAAGGGCCAGGTGACCGAGCTCCTGAAGGGCCTTGGCGCCATGAGCGCTGAGGAGCGAAAATCAGCGGGCCCGGCGCTCAACCGGCTGAAGAATGACATCGGCCAGGCCATCGAGGCGCAGAAGGCGGCGCTTGAGCTGTCCGCCCTGGAAGCGCGGATGGCCGACGAAAAGCTAGACGTGACGCTGCCCGTGCGCGCCGAAGAACAGGGCGCCATCCACCCCCTCAGCCAGGTCTGGGAAGAGATCATCGCCATCTTCGCCGACATGGGGTTCAGCCTTGCCGAGGGCCCGGACATCGAAACCGACTACTACAATTTCACGGCGCTCAATTTCCCCCCGGACCATCCGGCGCGGGAAATGCAGGACACCTTCTTCTTTCCAGCCGATGAAGCGGGCGAAGCCAAGGTGCTGCGCACCCATACCTCGCCGGTGCAGATTCGCACCATGCAGTCCCAGAAACCGCCCATTCGCATCATCGTGCCCGGGCGCACATATAGATGTGACTCAGACGCCACCCACACCCCCATGTTTCACCAGATCGAAGGGCTGGTCATCGACAAGTCCACCCACATGGGGCACCTCAAAGGCTGCGTCGAGGAGTTCGTGCGCGCCTTCTTCGAGGTGGATCACGTGGAAATGCGTTTCCGCAACGGTTACTTCCCTTTCACCGAGCCTTCTGCGGAAGTGGACATCCGCTGCTCTTTCGAGGGCAACGAGTTGAAGATCGGCGAGGGCGACCAGTGGCTCGAGATTTTGGGCAGTGGCATGGTGCACCCACGGGTGCTGGAAAACTGCGGCCTTGATCCGAACGTTTACCAGGGCTACGCGTTCGGCATGGGGCTGGATCGCCTGGCCATGCTCAAGTACGGCATTCCCGATCTACGCGACATGTTTGAATCAGACCTGCGTTGGCTCCGCCACTACGGCTTTTCGGCCCTTGACGTGCCGAGCCTGGCCGGGGGGCTGAGCCGATGAAATTCAGTCTGTCCTGGCTTAGGCAACATCTGGAAACCGATGCCACCTTGGATGAGATTTCCGAAACGCTCACGATGATCGGCCTTGAGGTTGAAAAGATCGAGGACCGCGCGGCGGCGCTCGCCGGTTTCGTGGTTGCCGAAGTGATAGAGGCCTCACCGCACCCGGATGCCGACAAGCTGCAAGTCTGCCGGGTCAACCCGGGCGACGGCAGCGAAGTGCAGGTCATCTGCGGGGCGCCCAATGCGCGCACCGGCATGAAAGGCGTGTTCGCGGGCGCCGGTGCTTACGTGCCGGGCATCGACCTGAAGCTGAAGAAGACCAAGATCCGTGGCGTGGAAAGCAACGGCATGCTGCTGTCCGAACGGGAAATGGGCCTGTCGGATGAGCACGAAGGCATTGTTGAACTGGAGGAGGACGCGCCCCTGGGCGAGTCCTGCGTTACCGCCATGGGCCTGGACGATCCCGTCATCGAAGTGCAGATCATGCCCGACCGTCAAGACTGCCTGGGCGTGAACGGCATCGCCCGTGATCTGGCGGCGGCGGGGCTCGGCACCTACAAGCCGCTGGTGGCGGATCATACGGACGGCACATACGACAGCCCGGTGAACATCTGGCTGGATTTTCCGGAGGGCCGCGAAGAAGACTGCTCTCACTTTGCCGGGCGCTATATTAAAGGCGTAAAGAACGGCCCCAGCCCCAAGTGGATGCAGGACAAATTGATTGCCGTGGGTCTGCGTCCCATTTCGTCGCTGGTCGACATCACCAATTACCTGACCATTGACCGGGGCCGGCCCTTGCACGTTTATGATGCCGACAAGCTGGTGGGTGACATCGGTGCCCGGCCCGGCAAAAAGGGTGAGTCCTACGAGGCCCTGGATGGCGAGACCTACGAGGTGGAAGAGGGCATGACGGTCATCGCCGACGGCGAACGCGTCTTGGGCTTCGGCGGCATCATGGGGGGAACCCATTCGGGCTGCACCGAAGCCACGCAAAACGTGCTTGTCGAATCGGCTATGTTCCGGCCCGAGACCACGGCGATTACCGGGCGGCGCACCGGCATTCAAAGCGACGCGCGCTACAGGTTCGAGCGCGGCGTCGATCCGGAAAGCAGTGCGCCGGGCATGGAAGCCGCAACCCGATTGATCCTGGAACTATGTGGCGGTGAGCCCAGCCATGCGGTCTCGGCGGGCGGCGTCATCGAATGGAAGAAGACCCTGACGCTCGACCCCGGGCGGATCAAGAAGCTCTGCAATCTGGACGTGGCGGCAAAGGAGCAGGCGCGGATTTTGGGTTCCCTCGGCTTCGGCGTCACGGCGGAAGGTGACAACCTATCGGTTGCCGTGCCCAGTTGGCGGCGCGACATCGACGGCGCTGACGATCTTGTGGAAGAGGTGGCGCGCATCCACGGCTACGACAAGATTCCCGCCGTGCCCATGGTCAACGACAGCCCGGTCACGCGAACGGCCATCACCACGGCCCAGCGCCGCCGCATTATTGCCAAGCGGGTGCTCGCCGGGCGGGGGATGGTGGAAGTGGTGACTTGGTCCTTCATGGCGCGGGCCGAGGCGGAACTCTTTGGCGGCGGCGCCGACGATCTGGTGCTGGCCAACCCCATAAGTTCGGAGCTGGACACCATGCGACCCGGCATCCTGGGCAATTTGATCCTGGCCACGGGCCGCAACGTTGCCCGCGGTCACGCCAACGTGGCGCTTTTTGAAGTCGGCCAGGTTTACGCCGACGATACGCCGGAAGGGCAGACTTACGATGCCGCCGGTGTGCGCCGGGGTTTGGCCGTGCGCCGTCAGTGGGCGGGCGCGGCACGGGACGCCGATACTTACGACGCCAAGGCCGATGCTCTGGCGCTGCTTCGCGAGCTGGGAGCACCGGTGGACAAGCTTCAAGTAACGGGCGAGGCACCGGCCTGGTATCACCCGGGCCATTCCGGCCGCCTGATGCTGGGGCCGAAGAACATGCTGGCGGCTTTCGGCGAGGTACACCCCCGGGTGCTGGCGGCCCTTGATGTGGATGGGCCGTTGGTCGGCTTCGAGGTCTTCCTCGACAACATTCCGTTTCCCAAGGCCAAGGCGACAAAGGCGCGCCCGGCACTTGCCGCCTCCGATCTGCCGGTGGTGGAGCGGGATTTTGCCTTTGTGGTGGATGGGGACGTGCCGGCGGGAGAACTGGTAAAGGCGGCGCGCGGGGCCGACAAGGCGTTGATTACCCGGGCCGAGGTGTTCGACGTCTACACCGGCAAGGGTATACCGGACGGCGCCAAGTCCCTGGCCCTGGTTGTGCGGCTGGAGCCGACGGAAAAGACCCTGACCGATGCCGAGATCGAAGCGGTTTCGGACAAGGTGGTTGCTGCGGTCACCAAGGCCACCGGCGCCACGCTTCGTGGCTAGGCGAATCCACCGAAGTACGTTAAACGACCTCCCATGACCGAGACCGCCCGCATCCGCAATTTTGCGATCATTGCCCACATCGACCACGGCAAGTCGACGCTCGCCGACCGGCTGATCGAGACTTGCGGTGGGCTCTCGGGGCGCGAGATGAAGTCCCAGGTGCTCGACACCATGGATATCGAGCGCGAGCGCGGCATCACCATCAAGGCCCAGACCGTGCGGCTCGACTACAAGGCGGCGGACGGCCTCGATTACGTGCTCAATCTCATGGATACACCCGGTCACGTGGACTTTGCCTACGAGGTCAACCGATCGCTCGCCGCCTGTGAAGGCTCGCTCCTGGTGGTCGACACCAGCCAGGGCGTGGAGGCGCAAACTCTTGCCAACGTCTACCAGGCCATCGACAACAACCACGAAATCGTGCCGGTGCTAAATAAGATTGATCTGGTGGGCTCCGAACCGGCGCGGGTGCGCCAGCAAGTCGAAGACGTCATCGGCCTTGACGCTGCGGGGGCGCTGGAAATTTCCGCCAAGACCGGCGACGGCGTGGATCAGGTGCTTGAAGCCCTTGTCAACCGCCTACCGCCGCCCGAGGGCGACGCCGATGCACCGCTCAGGGCGCTGCTGGTGGACAGCTGGTACGACAGTTACCTGGGCGTGATCATCCTGGTGCGGGTCATGGACGGCGTGCTGGAGGCGGGCATGGAAGTGAACATGATGGCCGCCGGAACCCGGCATCTGGTGGACCGCGTGGGCATATTTTCACCCAAGCCCGACCCGGTGAAGAAACTCGGCCCCGGCGAGGTGGGCTTTATCACGGCCTCCATCAAGCAGGTGGCGGACACGCAAGTCGGCGATACCATCACCGCTACCAAACGCCCGGCGGATGCGCCCCTGGCCGGCTTCAAGGCCTCGAGCCCGGTGGTCTTTTGTGGCCTCTTTCCCACCGACACGGGAGAATTCGAAAATCTGCGCGAGAGTCTGGCCAAGTTGCGGCTTAACGACGCTAGCTTCCACTTTGAGATGGAAAGTTCGGCGGCCCTGGGGCTCGGCTACCGCTGCGGGTTTCTGGGGCTCCTGCATTTGGAGATCATCCAGCAGCGCCTCGACCGCGAATTCGATCTGGACCTGGTCGCTACGGCGCCCAGCGTTGTCTACAAAATGCACTTGACCAACGGCGAGACCATCGAGCTGCACAACCCCGTGGACATGCCGGACCCGGTCAAGATCGAAGCCATGGAAGAGCCCTGGATAAAGGCCACGATCCTAGTGCCGGACGAGCACCTGGGTCCGGTCCTCAGCCTGTGCCAGGAGCGGCGCGGCGTGCAGCAGGATCTGACCTACGCGGGCAACCGCGCCATGGCCGTCTACCGCCTGCCCTTGAACGAAGTGATCTTCGACTTCTACGACCGCCTGAAGTCGGTGAGCCGGGGCTACGCCAGCTTCGACTATCAGATGGACGGCTACGAGTTGGCGACCCTGGTGAAACTCAGCATCCTGGTGAACGCAGAGCCGGTGGATGCGCTCTCCATTATTGTCCACCGCGAGCACGCCGAGCGGCGGGGCCGGGTGTTGTGCGAACGGCTGAAGGAGTTGATCCCCCGGCAGATGTTCAAGATCGCCATCCAGGCCGCCATCGGCGGCACGGTGATTGCCCGCGAGACGGTCTCCGCCCTGCGCAAGGACGTTACCGCCAAGTGTTACGGCGGCGATGTAAGCCGTAAGCGTAAACTATTGGACAAGCAGAAACGCGGCAAAAAACGTATGCGCAGCTTTGGCAAGGTGGAGATACCGCAGGAAGCCTTTATCGCCGCCTTGAAGACGGGCGATGACTAGAAAACCTTCCGCAATACCTTCCACCATACCTTCCACCATACCTTCCATGAAACCTTCCAAAGTGCGCGGGAAATTTGACTACCAGCGCCTCTACGCCTTGGCGCGGCGGATCCCCAAGGGTCAGGTGGCCAGCTACGGCCAGCTCGCGCGCATGGCCGGCTGCTCGGCCCGGGTCGCCGGCTACGC
>CAYOOG010000013.1:0-6773 GCA_964405515.1 uncultured Alphaproteobacteria bacterium
ATTCGTAGCGCCGCCCAGCGCCGGCAATATTTTCGAGCGCATATTCGGTGACTGATAACTCGGTGACTGAAACGGCGGCCGGTCCGCCGCCGGAGCGCGCCGCCGTGCCACGCTGGCTGGTGGCCTTAACCGTGCTCATACCCTCGGCCATGATCGTTCTTGATGCCACCGTGGTTAATGTCACGCTGCCGCACATGATGGGGTCACTGGGCGCGCGGCCGGATCAGATCACCTGGGTGATGACCTCCTACATGGTGGCCATGGCCGTGACCATCCCCTTGAGCGGCTTTCTGGCCGAAGTGCTGGGGCGCAAGCGCTTGCTGTTTATTAGCGTCGGCGGATTTGTCGTCATGTCGGCGTTCTGTGGCCTGGCGCAGTCGCTGCCGGAAATGGTGCTATATCGGACGCTGCAAGGATTGTTCGGTGCCGCCGCCCTGCCGCTCGCCCAGTCCGTGCTCGTCGATTCCTACGAAAGGCACGAACGCGGCCAGGCCATGGCGCTGTTCGGTCTCGGCGTCATGCTGGCGCCTATCATCGGGCCTAGCCTCGGTGGCTTTATTGCCGACCACCTGAACTGGCGCTGGGTGTTCTACATCAATATTCCGATAGGCGGATTGACCTTGCTGATGATCATGCGGTTTATCACGCCGACGGTGCGCCGGCCCCGGCGAGCCGATTGGTTTGGCGCCTTGGCCATGGTCATTGGCATCGGCTGCCTGCAGGGCGTACTCGACCGCGGCAACAGCGAAGGCTGGCTGGAGTCGAACACGATTCTGCTCATGTTGATCACGTGTATCAGCATGTTGGGCCTGTTCGCCTGGCGTGCCTGGCACCGCGAAGACGCGGTATTGCAAATACGGCTGCTCAAGGACCGGAATCTTGCCATGTCCTCGGCCTTGATGTTCTGTTTCGGCCTTTCCATGTACGGCACCATGGTGTTGCAGCCCCTTTTGATGGAATATCTCCTGGGCTATCCGGCGGTGACCACGGGACTGGCCATGGTGCCACGGGGCGTGGCCTCGGCTCTTGGCATGGTAATCGTCGGCCGCTTCCTGACCCCGGGCAACTCCCGGGCCTTTGTCGTCGCCGGCTTGGTGTCGACATCGCTTTCGACCTATTTCATGACCTGGTACAGCCTGGAAGTTGACACCTTCTGGATCGTCTGGCCGACGATTTTTCAGGGCATCGCCCTCGGTATGATTTTCGTGCCGCTCTCCACGCTCGCCTATCAGACCCTGGCCGCGGATGCCACCGACCAAGCAAGCAGCATTTTCAGTCTGGCGCGCTCCGCCGGTGCTGCGGTGGGCATATCCAGCGTCATAGTCGTCATGAGCCGGGCCAATCAGGTGCATTGGAACACTTTGGGTGGGCACCTCACACCGTTCAATCCAGCGCTCACGGACTGGCTCGCCGTACATCAACTGAGTTCCGCCGACCCCACCACGCCAAGATTCTTGGCCATGGAACTGGGGCGGCAGGCCAGCATGAACGGCTATCTCGATGCCTTTTGGTTTATCACCGTCGGCACCGTGGCGATGATTCCCTTTGCTATGCTTATGCGTAGGCCCAAGGCAGCGCCCCCGAGCCCGTCGCTTGAAGAGGCCGAAGGCGCTACTTGAACGGCGTCACCGTCAAGCCGCGCAGCCGAGCCATGTGCTCGCGCACTTCCTTCTCTTCCCGCATTTGGCCGGTTTCCTTGAACAAAAGCCGCGCCCGGTCGAAATAAGCAATGGCCTGGGCGATTTCGCCCAAGAGTTCATTCAATTGCGCGAGCAGAACCAGGTCCGACGCCGTTCCCGGCTTGTATTTTTCCTGCTCGTCAAGAACCAGGGCCTCGTCGACCGCCCTCAGGGCGTCCCCGAGTTCCGCCTCAGCCAAGTGCAGCCCGGCAAGGTTCAAGAGCGTTGCCGCCAGCTGCCGGTTGTCTTCAAGCCGACGCGCCAGGGCCTCGGCGTCGCGGAGCCGTTCGATGGCGCCCGCCATGCGGCCCTGGGCGGCTTCGGCAAGGGCCAAACCATTCATTAAGACCACGCGGGCCGGGTCATCTGCTCCAAGGGTGTTGTCTGCCAGGGTTTGCTCATAGAGGGACCGAGCTGCCACCACGCTTTCGGCGCGAAGCAGCACCTCGGCCTTGCCGATCAAGGCTTGGCGGGCAAAGTCGGCGCGGCCGGCCGCCTCGGCCGCCTCCGCCGCGCGTCCAAACGCCTCCCGCGCGGTCTCCAGGTCCGACAATTGCGCGCTCATCACCCCGACGTTGATAAGCGTTGAAATGACCATCTCCCGGTCCTCGCCACGCTCGGCGTAGCCAAGGGCCTTGCGGTACTCGTCGCGGGCGCTGCTCAAGTCGCCCTCGGCGTAGTAAGCCTCGGCCGCCGCCGTAGCTTGGCCATAGCGCTCGCCGGGCGTCGGGTAGTCGTGCTTTGGCGACGCGCAGGCCGCCAACAACGCCAGACCGAGGGCGGCGCTCTTGGTGAAATGGACCGGGGCGGGGATGATTTTTCGCGGCATCAATTTGGTCTTCTTTGGGTCCCGTGGGTGTGCTCTTATCGTCATATATATAGCACCTGCGCCACACCCGCCTATCCCGTACCCGCGCGCAAAGGATTTCACTATGACCGAATTGACACCTCTGGAGCCGCAAACCGCGGCGCTTCTGGCGCAAATCAACTAGGGTGATGGGCCGAACACCATTAATATGACCATCGAGGAGACGCGGGCCGCGCTCGGCCAGATGGCGGCTTCACTGGCCGGGGACAAGACCGAAGTTCATTCCATAGAGGATATCATCATCCAAGGCCCGGGCGGCGATCTGCCCATCCGCATTTACCGCCCACGCGAGGCCGCGCCCGGCGAGCTGCTGCCCGCCGCTCTTTACATTCACGGCGGCGGCTATCAGTTCGGCGACCTGGAAAGCCATGACCACGTGGGCCGCTACCTTTGCCATCATGCCGATGCCGTTGTCATTGGCCTCGCCTATCGGCTGGCCCCCGAAAACAAATTTCCGGCGGCGGTCGAGGATTGCTACGCGGCGCTGTGCTGGTTGGCCGGCGAAGGCGCCGAACGGGAAAGCCTCGACCCCGCCCGGATCGCCGTCTCGGGTGACAGCGTCGGCGGCACCCTCGTGGTCTCAACCTGCCTGATGGCCCGTGACAAGGGTGGTCCGGCGATCAAATTCCAGATGCCCCTTTACGGTCTTTACGACATGGGCGACGGCGCGGACTTTCCCTCGCGCAAGCAGCTGGACACCGGCGAATACTTTGTCTCCGAGGACACCGTGCGGGCCATGCGCCGGGATTACCTCACCGACCCGGAAGCGGACGTAAACGATCCCCTGGCCTCGCCGATCAAAGCCAAGGATTTCAGCGGCTTGCCGCCGGCATATGTCATGGTCTCGGAATACGACATCGGTCGTGACGAGAACAAAGCCTACGCCGACAGATTGGCGGCCGCGGGCGTCCCCGTGGAATTCAAATGCTTCATGGGCACCATCCACGGATTCTTTCTGTTTGACCGCGTGCTGGACATTGGCAAGGAAGGCAAGAAAGAAGCGGCGGAAAAATTGCGCGCCGGGTTGAGTCTTTAGAAATACCTGGAAGCCTCCCGCTCCCCCGGCGGCTTATGCCGCCGGGGGAGCGGGAGGCGGTGGCGATTCTAAAATGGCGTTTGAACGTGCGAGAGCGATACCTCGCTTCTCGCAAACTTAAGGCGTCTGGTCGGCGTCCCAGTCCATGAGGAACTGCCGGGTCAGCCCTTTCATTTCCTTGATGACTTGACGGGAGTGGGTGGCCGCCCGCGAGCCGATAATCATGCCGCGGCGCCAGAGAATGCCGTTCAAGGACTTGGACGAATCGTGAAATTTCAATTTCAAGTTCAGGGGCGCATGGACCTGCAGATAGATGGATGAAGTGCAGATGTCCTTATCGGGCATGTAGAGGGACCCGATACCTGCCTGCAGGACGACATCGCTGGAGCCCAGGTTTCTGATTTCACTGGCGGACAGGGGCACGAGAACGGATGATTCCACGGTCTCACGGCTGACACCGCAACTCACGCTTTCGTCGCTCGGCGTCTCGACCACAAGACGCACGGTTCGGATGCCCGCCATGATCTTCTCGGGCGTTTGAGCATATGAGACCTGCAATAAGGCGACGACAAAGACCGCCACCAGCACGGCAACACGCATGAAATACCTCCCAGCCGCAGGATCGCCCCGTTTTATTACACCGGCCTTGGCCGGCGCCCCCTTGGGGAGATTCCCGTTTTGGCTGCTGTTACTTTAGCGTAAATGGATGCCTCTGTGTAGGGGTGGCTGCCGTCCCGCCTGGCGAGCCCCTGGAAACCCTGTATTTCCCTTCTGTCGGCGGGGGCTGGGGAAGTATACTCTGACCCCAGCCGGCGGGTTGCCGGTCCCTGAACGGAAGCCAGATGTCAAGAATCCCAGCTATCGTCCGCCTTCTCAGCCTTGCCCTTCTGCTTGGGGTGACCATGCCGGGCATCGGGCGCGCGCAGGAATCGGAGTGGCGGACCCAGGCTGAAGAGGGCGACGTGTTTGCCCAGTACCAGCTCGGCCAGCTCTACGCCGAAGGGCGCAACGTCAGGCAGGACTTCACGGCCGCCGCCAAGTGGTATCGCGCGGCGGCGAAGCAAGGCTATCCCTACGCGCAATACGAACTTGGGCTCCTGTATCAAAACGGCCGGGGCGTGCTGCAGGATCTGCTGCTCGCGGTCAAATGGTTCAAGCGCGCCGCCGACCAGGGCTACACGACGGCGCAATACCATCTTGGCGTGATGTACCACAACGGCAGAGGCGTGCCCCAAGACTACGCCCAGGCTGCTGAATGGTTTCAACGGGCCGCCGAGCTGGGTTTCGATTCAGCGCGCTTTTCCCTCGGTCTGATGTTTGAAAACGGCCGCGGTGTGCCGAAGAACTTGAAGGCGGCGGCCAAGTGGTACCATCTGGCGGCGGAGCGCGGCCACGCAAACGCTCAATCCAATTTGGGCGTCATGTACGCCAGCGGCCAAGGTGTCACCAAGGATAAGCAAAGAGCCGTGCACTGGTTTACCCAGGCGGCCGAACAGGGCCATGCCGCCGCCCGTTACAACCTTGGTGTCATGTATGAAAAAGGCGACGGTATCCCGCAAAACTTCGCCCAGGCCCTGTACTGGTTCCGCGAGGCGGCCAGCCAGGATTTTGCCAAGGCGCAGCATTACCTTGGGGTGATGTATGAAAACGGCCTGGGCGTTGGACAGGATTTTGAGGCGGCGCTCAAATGGTACCGCCGCGCGGCGGAACAAGGTTATCTCAAGGGCCAGTCGGACCTTGGCACCATGTATGCCGAAGGCCGTGGTGTGTTGCAGGATTACGTGGAGGCCCACAAGTGGCTCAATCTTGCCGCCGCCGCCGGGGATGCCGAGTCAGCGGCGAAGCGGGACAGCATTACCAAACTCATGACGCCGGACCAGTTGGCGGAAGCACAACGTCTGGCCCGGGAGTGGAAATCCGGAAGGCGCGGCTAGTACTGCGGCTCCGCGCCCGTACCAGGCCCGCCGCCCTTCCGGGATGGTGTAAATTTACAACACCGGCAGGTAATTTCGCGGTGAACTCACTGAGATTCCTTGACAATTTCGCTCAATCCGTGCGGAATCAGGCCATGCGCGCACCGCCCGCAGAAGTTTTCGAACAAGAATAATAATCAATCGCGGGCGCAAACCCATTATCGGAGAGGCAGCACCCATGAAGCTCAAAAGCATTCTCAGGAAAACCACGGCCCTGGCCGGCGCCAGCTTTTTGCTCGGCGCGGCATCAAACGCCCTGGCCCAGGACGCAAGCGCCGATGAGGAAATCGAATCCCTTGTCGTCACTGGCTCCTACATCAAGCGCAAGTCTTTCAATTCACCGTCGCCCATTAGCGTCATTGATCGAGGCGATATAGAAGATATCGGTGTCTTGGACCTCAGCAATCTGATCAAGGTTATACCCGCGAACGTTGGCTCGGAATTCAACCCGGATGCTTTTACGCAAAACGTCAGCGCCGGCACGGGTAACTTCAACCTGCGGGGGCTGGGCCTCAATTCCACACTGATTCTGATCAATGGCCGGCGCCAAACCCTGTCGGGGTCGCGCGCCGATGACGGCAGCACCTTCGTCGATACGAATTCCATCATGCCGCTGATTATGGTTCAGCGTATCGAGGTTTTGAAGGACGGGGCTTCGGCGCTTTACGGAACGGACGCCATCGCCGGCGTGGTCAATTTCATACCACGCACTAATTTTGAAGGCTTCGAGTTTGAATTTGAAGGCTCGACGACAACCGAGAACGACCAAACCGACACGAAGCTTTCCGCAATATATGGTTGGGCGAACGACAGCATCAATTGGGTCGTGGCCGCCAATTACATGGACCGCAATCCCCTGTTCAACGATGAACGCGCCTTCTCCACCGCGACCAAGGAAGCCGGCACCAGCGTGCTTGGCCAGCCCGGCGCCCTGCAAGGCTTGGCGCCGGCGTTCGGGGGTTTGATACCACCAGGCGTGCCGATCATTGATCCGATGTGCGCCAGCGGCGTCGATAGCACGCCTGAGATTTTCGTGCCCCTGCCGCCGCCCTTGGTCGGCATCGGCACTTGCAACCTGTTTTTCGGTGGGCCCGCGCCTTGAGGCACTCAAGCGCTATGTTTTTCGGTGGGCCCGCTCTCGTGGTGCAGATTTACTCGACCAAGAGACCCAGTACTCTATGGCGCGGGGTTGATTTACTCGACAAAATACCTAGTAC
>CAYOOG010000013.1:6783-32978 GCA_964405515.1 uncultured Alphaproteobacteria bacterium
ACCTGTTTTTCGCCGCCGAATATAATTTGGTGGTCAAAGAGGAAAGGTTTCAGGCTTTCACTACCGTTACCGCCGACGTGAGCGACAATATCGAATTCTACGGCGAATTCGGTGTGACCATGAACACGGCGGACCGCAGTAACTCGCCGTCCTTTCCCGGCGTGACTTTCCCCTTTGTGCCGGCCAATAACCCGGGCAACTTCCTCGGCGTGCCAGCGATCATGATCGGCAGAATTCTCGGCAACGACGGGCCGGAAAATATTTCCGACCACAATAATGATACCTATCGCGCCGTTGCCGCACTCAGCGGTGATTTCGACAACAACTGGTCGGGCAACCTCTCGGTCGGATATAGTTGGCACAAGAATTTCTTCGCCGTCAGCGATCAGTTGACAGATCGGACCAACGCCGCGCTCAACGGCTTCGGCGGACCGGGCGGGGATCAGTTCCTGATGCCCTTCCTGGGCATTCCGAATGACCCGGCCTTGATCGATTATGTCACCGGGCGGTTCCAGATCACCACGGAGACGTCTCTGTTGACCGTTGATGCCGTCGTCACCGGCGAGATTTTCGAAATGCCCGCGGGACCGCTGGGCATTGCCATCGGCGCACAGTACCGCCGCGACGATTTGAAAGCCGACGCCGACGAGGATTTTAACAACAACAACTTCGTCTTTATTTTCGGCGGGCCGGATATCGACGCGGACCAGGACGTCTTTGCGTTCTTTACCGAGCTTTCCATCCCGCTCCATGAAACCGCCGAACTACAGGCGGCTATCCGCTATGAAGATTACGGCACTGGCCCCGGTGACACGCTGGACCCGAAGATCGCCCTTCTTTGGGCGCCGATGGATGAGTTTTCCCTGCGTGCTTCCTTTAGCACGTCGTTCAGAGCGCCGACTGTCATGCAGGGTCAGGGCAGTATCACCGTGGTTTCGCAGATCTTCGATCCGCTCGCCGGGTCAACCTTCTTCCTGCCGATCATTACCGGGGGTAATCCGGATTTAGTACCCGAAGAGGCGGATGTCTTCAACGTCGGTTTTTCCTGGGAGCCGGTGACCGACTTTACCCTGAATCTGGACTATTGGCGCTTTGAATACAGCGGCATTATCGCCGTGCAGGACGCCCAGGGAATTGTCACCGCCAATCCCTTCGATCCGCGCATCGTGCGCGGCCCCTCCGGCCTTATCAGCCGCATCGACACGGCCTTTATCAACGCGCCGTCGGTGGATACGGACGGTTTCGATATTTCCGCGTCCTACCGGTTTGAGGCCGAAGGCGCGGGCAACTTCCGGCTCGGCCTCGATGCTACCTACGTCAACGAATATAAGTTCAGCGTGATCCCCGGCGGCCCGACCTTCGAAGGCGCAGGGCAACGTAACTTCGGCGCCTTCCCACGCTCTATCCCCGAGTGGCGCGGCAACGTTTCGCTCAGCTGGCTGCTCGGCGGGCATGGGGCAGCGGTTTACGTCCGTTACATCGACAGCTACATCAACGAACAGGCTGACGAAAACGGCGTTCCCGATACGGCAATCCCAAGCCACGTCACAGTCGACGTTCAGTACAATTATACGCTGCCGGACTTTGTCGGTTCGGGGTCGGTCCTGAGCTTTGGCGCCATCAACGTCTTCGATAACGACATACCGGCGATTTCCACCTTGGGCGGTTTTGATTCCAAGGTCCACGATCCGCGCGGCCGGGTGGTTTATCTGAAGTTCAGGCAGTCGTTCTAAGAACTCTGCTCATAAGAAACATGGGGCGGCCATTCGGTCGCCCCTTTTTTTCAGCTGGGCCCTTCCCGCTCCCCCGGCCCAACCACCCGATGAGGTTACCCTGCGGGTGGTTGGGCCGGGGGAGCGGGAGGCAGCGGCAAAGACTCTAGCCTTTATTTATTTTCGTGGCGGGCAGCAGGTCGTCAAACTTCGGGTCGCGCTTTGTGGCGCGGGCCTGGGCCGCCTCCATGATATCACCGGTAATCACCACACCCGACTGCCAGGCGGCCACATATTCCAGGCCCTCTCGCACGCTGTGATCGCGGGCGTGGTTGATCATTTCCTTGATGCCCGAAATGGCGAGCGGCGACTTGGTGGCGATTTCCGCGGCGATCCCTCGCACGCTCTCCAGCATATCGTCGTGGCTGTCGAAAACCTGATTCACCAGCCCCTGCGCCAGGGCTTCGTCGGCCATCATGCGCCGCCCGGTGAAGGCCAGTTCGCGCATCACGCCCGAGGGTAAAATATGCGGCAGGCGCTGGAGCGTGCCCAAGTCCGCCGTCATGCCGATGTTGGTCTCCTGAATAACGAAGAAGGCATCCGCCGTGCAATAACGCATATCGCAGGTAGCAATCATGTCGATCCCGCCGCCGATGCATCCCCCCTGAATCGCGGCGAGCACCGGAACGCGCAGATTTTCGATGACATTGAAGCAGTCCTGGAGCCTGAGCACGAATCGGCGCACCTGCTCGCGTTGGCGCCCCGGGTCGACCTTGGGATCGGGTGCGATCTGGCCAAAAAAGGCCAGGTCCATGCCGGCGGTAAAATGCTTGCCGGTGGATGACAGGACCACGGCCCGCACCTGCGGGTTGTCGTCCAACTGGCGGAACACGGCCTCGATGTCGGCCCAGAAAGCCGACGTCATGGTATTGAGCTTGGCGCCGCGTGACAGAGTCACCTCGGCGACCCCGCCGTCTACCGTGAGTTCAAGGGTTTCAAAAGACATGGAGAGCTATTCGGGCTTCGCGATCCAATCGGATACGCGGCTAGCCCATAATATCGCCGAGTTTCATGGCCACGCTCATGTCGCCATCCACAGAAAGCTTGCCCGACATGAAGGCTGTGGTCGGGTTCAACTCTCCCGCCAGCATGCTCTCGAAGTCCTCAAGCGCGATCTTGATGGTGCAATCGGCTTCGGCGTCGTCGTTGGAGACGTTGGCTGGGGCGGCGCTGCCGTCCAAAAAAATCATGCCGTCGCCGCCGAAGTCGAATTTGACCTTGGCGCCCAGGCTGGTGTCGGGATTGAGGTTGCCCTTGAGTGTCTCGGTCGCTGATTCCAGGCTCATGAAAGCCTCCCTTTGAGTGTGTCGGAAAAGATCAAGGATAAGGGCGGGCGGGGCTCGATCACAAGGACATTCGCCGGAGTCTCTGTGATCAGGCCACGCCGCGCCCGACTTATTGTTTTACGCCGCCTTATAGAAAGTCTCTCCCTTGGCCGCCATGTCGCGCAGTAGCTTCGGCGGCGCAAAGCGCGGGCCATGGGCCTGGGCCAGGCGGTCGCACTCGGCGATAAAAGCCTCAAGCCCCACGGTGTCGATGAATGACAGCACGCCACCGGTGTGGGGGGCGAATCCCCAGCCAAAGATGGCACCGACATCGGCATCGGCCGGATCGGTGACGACGTTTTCCTCCATGCAGCGGGCGGTCTCAACGGCCTGAATATACAGAAAGCGCTTTTCGAGCTCTTCCGGATCGGGCTGCTCGACCGCCACGGGGAACTGCTCGGCCAGGCCGGGCCAAAGATGCTTTTGCCCGTCTTCCGGATAGTCGTAAAAACCCTTGCCCGCCTTCTTGCCGACGCGCTGCAATTGATCGACAAAAAGATCAACGACATCCTCGGATGGCCCCGGCTGGTACTTGTCCCCCAGGTCTTCCCGGGTCTGGTCGCGCACGTGCTTCATCAGGGTCATGCTAACCTCGTCGGCCAGCACCAGCGGCCCCACCGGCATGCCCGCGCCTTTGCCGGCGTTTTCGACCAAGGCCGGGATCACGCCTTCGCCCAGCATGGCGATGCCTTCGGAGACATAGGTGCTGAAGACGCGGCTGGTGTAAAAGCCGCGGCTGTCGTTGACCACGATCGGCGTCTTGCGGATGCGTTTGACGTAGTCGAGGGCCTTGGCAAGGGTCTCGTCCGAGGTCTCGGCGCCCATGATGATTTCCACCAGGGGCATTTTTTCCACCGGCGAGAAAAAGTGAATGCCGATGAAGTTCTTCGGCCGGGCGCTTGCCTCGGCCAAGCCGCTGATCGGCAGCGTCGAGGTGTTGGAGCCGAAAACACTGGTCTCCGGTATCACGGCCTCGGCCTTGGCCGTCACGTCGGCCTTGATGCCACGGTCCTCGAACACGGCTTCGATAATCAGATCGGCGCCGTCGAGGTCTGCATAGTCAACACTCGGCGTAATCTGGCCCAGAAGCTTGTCCTTGTCTTCGGCGCTCGCCTTTTTGCGCTTAATGGCCTTGTCGATCAGCGTTTCCGAATAGGCCTTGCCCTTTTCCGCCTCTTCTATTGTTCGGTCGATCAACACCACTTCAAGTCCGGCCATGGCGGAAACGTAAGCGACGCCCGCGCCCATCATACCGGCGCCCAGGACGCCGACTTTCTTGAGGTCCGTGGGCGGTATGCCTTCCGGCCGCCGCGCCAGCTTGTCGGCCTTACCCTTGTTGATGAACAGGGTGCGGACCATGTTGCGGGCCTCGGACCCCAGCAGCAGCGAGGTAAAGTAGCGCGCTTCGATACGCAGACCGACGTCGATCGGCACGATCAGGCCTTCGTAGACACACGACAATATCGCCGGAATAGCCGGGTAGTTGTCGCCCGCTTTTTCGTGAGCCATGGCATTGCCGGCCATGATTACCGGCGCGGCCTTTGGTGAAGTCGGCCCGCCGCCTGGAATCCGGAAGCCATTTTCGTCCCAGGGCTGGCTCGCCTTTCCTTCTTCCAAAATCCAGCGTTTGGCTTCGGCCAGCAGGTCGCCCGCCGGCACGACCTTGTCCACCAAGCCCTGGGCCAAGGCCTTGTCCGGGGCGAGGGCTTTGCCTTGCAGCAATAGCGGCAGCGCCGCCTGGATGCCAATGAGGCGCGGCAGCCGTTGGGTGCCGCCGGCGCCCGGCAAAAGCCCAACCTTGACCTCGGGCAGGCCGATCTGCGACCTCGGGTTGTCGGCGGCGATGCGGTAATTGCAGGCCAGGCAGATTTCGTAGCCGCCGCCCATGGCGGTGCCGTTGATTGCGGCGACAAAAGGCTTTTCGATCTTTTCCATGTTGCGGAACATGGTCTGCAGGGATTCCACGTGCTCGAACTTTTTCGCCGCGCTCTGATTGGGGTTGGTCATGCGCAGGATCATTTCCAGATCCGCGCCGGCCAGGAAGGCTTCCTTGGCCGAAGTGACGATGACGCCCTTAACGGCGTCATCCGCCCCGGCCTTTTCAACCGCCTCGGCAAAGGCCGGGATGGATTCCTCGCTCAGCACGTTCATGGAGCGACCCGGCATGTCCCAGGTGATGGTGGCGATTCCGTCGCCGTCTACGTTGTAGTCAATCATGTCTTGTGCTCCTGGTCCTAGACGCGTTCGATGATGGTGGCGGTGCCCATGCCGGCGCCGACGCAAAGCGTGGCCAAGCCGGTGTTCAAGTCTCGGCGTTCCATTTCGTCGAGCAGGATACCGACGATCATGGCCCCGGTGGCCCCGAGCGGATGGCCCATGGCGATGGCTCCACCGTTCACATTTAATTTGTCGTGGGGCACGCCAAGCTTATCCATGTAGCGAAGCACGACCGAAGCAAAAGCCTCGTTAAGCTCGTAAAGGTCGATGTCGTCCTTGCTCATGCCCGCCTTCGCCAAAGCCTTTTCGGAAGCCGGCGTCGGGCCGGTCAACATGATGCAAGGCTCCGAACCGATGGAGGCGAAGGAACGAATGCGCGCGCGCGGTTTAATGCCGGCCTTTTCGCCGGCCTCTTTGGTGCCCAGAAGAATGGCGGCCGCGCCGTCGACAATGCCGCTGGAATTACCGGCGTGGTGCACGTGATTGATTTTTTCCACCTCCGGGTAACGCAATTGCGCCACACCGTCGAATCCGAACTGTTCGCCTTGCATGGTGAAGGACGGGTTGAGCGATGCCAGGGACTGCATGGTGGTGGAGGCGCGCGGATGCTCGTCATGGTCAAGGATGGTCAGGCCGTTGATGTCCTTGACCGGCACGATCGAATTCTTGAAGCGATCGTCCTTGATGGCCACGTCGGCGCGCTTCTGGCTTTCCACGGCGTAGGCGTCCACGTCATCGCGGGAATAACCGTACTTGGTGGCGATGAGGTCGGCGGAAATACCCTGGGGCACGAAATAGGTTCCGAAAGCAACCAACGGCTCCATGGGCCAGGCGCCGCCGCTGGACATCATGGGCACGCGGCTCATGCTTTCGACGCCGCCGCCGATGGCCATTTCGGACTGGCCGGCCATGACCTGGGCGGCGGCCATGTTCGTCGCTTCCAGCCCGGAAGCGCAATAGCGGTTGATCTGAACGCCCGCGGTTGTCTCGGCGTATCCGGCGTCAAGCACGGCGACGCGGCCGATGTTGGCGCCCTGCTCACCCACCGGTTCGACGCAACCAAGCACCACGTCGTCCACCAGGCTCGTGTCCAGGTCGTTGCGCTCGCGTACCGCCTTCAAGGCCGCGACGGCGAGCTTGATCGGCGTTACCTCGTGCAGGCCGCCGTCCGGCTTGCCCCGGCCCCGGGGCGTGCGTACGGCATCGTAAATATATGCGTCGGTCATTTCCTGTCTCTCCTTTGCCTGTCTAAATTGCCTGGCCGCACTGCCTTCTCAGACGGAGCGGCTGATCAGTTCCTTCATGATTTCAGAGGTGCCGCCGTAAATCCGTTGTACGCGCGACGAGGCCCACATGCGGGCGATCGGGTATTCGGTCATGTAGCCGTAACCGCCGTGCAGCTGTACGCATTCGTCCATGACCCTGAACAGCATTTCGCTGGTCCAAAGTTTCGACATGGCGGCGGAGGCCGTATCCAGATCGCCCTCCAACAGGGCGGTGATGCACTGATCGGTGAACGCCCGGCCAACGGCGACGTCGGTCATCATTTCGGCAAGCTTGAAGCGGGTATTTTGAAAGCTTGCAATAGGCTTGCCGAAGGCGTGGCGCTCCTTAACGTATTCGCTTGTCAGCTCGATAGCCTTTTCGGCCCCGGCCACGGCGCCGATGGCGATCAACAGGCGCTCCCGGGGCAGTTCCTGCATGAGCTGCGCGAAACCCTGGCCTTCGGCACCGCCCAGCAGATTTTCCGCCGGCACCTTCACGTCGTCGAAGAAAAGCTCGGAGGTGTCCTGGGCATGCAGCCCGAGTTTTTCCAGATTGCGGCCGCGCGAGAAGCCCTCGACTTTTTCCGTTTCGACAATAACCAGGCTGACGCCCTTGGCCGCTTGTGCCGCGTCGGTCTTGGCGACGACGCAGATCAGGTTGGCATGCTGGCCGTTTGTAATGAAAGTCTTCGAACCATTGATGACGTATTCATCACCGCTCCGCAGCGCGGTCGTGCGCACCGATTGCAGGTCGCTTCCGGTGCCCGGCTCTGTCATGGCGATGGCGCTGATGAGTTCGCCGCTGGCCATGCCGGGCAACCATCGCTGCTTTTGTTCCTCGCTGCCGTAATTCTCGATATAGGGGCCGACGATGTCACTGTGCAAAGCAAATGCGATCCCGTCGGCGATTCCGTAGGCTAATTCCTCGATAATGACCGTGCTGTGCAGAAAATCACCGCCCGGGCAGCCATAGTCGGCACTCATTGCCGGACAAAGAAGCCCAGCCGCACCAGCCTTCTCCCAAACCTCTCGGCTGACAATACCGTCACGATCCCATTGATCGTGGTAGGGCGTGACTTCACGTTCGATAAATTTTTGAACGTGATCGCGTAGCATGTCGTGTTCGTCGGTGAAGGCCAGAGATCGTTTCATAAAAGCTCTCTTCGCTGTAATCGTCGCGAGGTCTGTCTTGTAGTCGGGCAGTTTCTAAAAAGCGTCTGCCGCCAGTTCCATGACTGTTTCCGACCCGGCCTTGATCTTGGTGAGCAGGGAGGCCGTATCGGGCAAGATGCGCTCCATATAGAAGCGCGCCGTCACCAGCTTGGTTTTATAGAAATCATCGTCGCCACCCGTTGCCAGTCCGGCTTGGGCTGCCTTCGCCATGCGCGCCCACATGTGGCCCATGGCCACCAGCCCGAACATGGTCATGTAATCATAAGCACCGGCGCCGGCATTGTCGGGGTTGGCCATGCCGTGCTCGACAAACCAGCCGGTGGCCTGTTGCAGATGGGCGTTGGCCTCGCCAAGGGGGGCGACAAAACCGGCCATGTCGGCATCGTCCTTGTGATCGGCAACGAAGGCATCCACTTCGGCGAAATAGGCGCGCACGGCGCGGCCACCGTTAGCGGCAAGCTTGCGGCCCACAAGGTCGAGAGCCTGAATGCCGTTTGTGCCCTCGTAGATCTGCGAAATGCGGGCATCGCGCACGAACTGTTCGACGCCCCATTCATGGATGTAGCCGTGACCGCCGAAGCACTGCTGGGCCTGGACGCAACCGTCGAAGCCGTAGTCGGTGGAAACGCCTTTGATGACCGGCGTGATTAGAGCGACAAAGTCGTCCGCGGTCTGGCGCACCTCTTCGTCCGGGTGGCGCAGCCAGATATCGATCTGCATCGATGTCCAAAGCGCCAGCGCCCGCGCCGCCTCGGTAAAAGCACGCACGCCCAACAACATGCGCCGCACGTCGGCGTGAACGATAATCGGATCGGCGGGGCCGTCGGCGTTTTTTGGCCCGGTGAGGGAGCGGCCCTGGAGCCGCTCCTTGGCATAGGCCGCGGCGTTCTGATAGGCGACCTCGGACAAGGCGTAGCCCTGTATGCCGACGTTCAGGCGGGCCGCGTTCATCATGGTGAACATGGCGCGCAGGCCCTTATTTTCCTCGCCCACCAGATAGCCCACCGACTCATCGAAGTTGAGCACACAGGTCGCCGAGGCCTTGATGCCCATCTTATGTTCCAGGGCGCCGCAGACGACTTTGTTGTCCTCGCCCAGGCTGCCATCCTCGTTGACCAGAAACTTGGGCACGACGAACAGGCTGATGCCCTTGGTGCCGTCCGGTGCGCCGGCAATACGCGCCAAAACTAGATGAATGATGTTCTCCGCCATGTCGTGATCACCGGCGGAAATGAAGATCTTCGAGCCCGTAATAAGGTAGGAGCCGTCGGGCTGGGGTTCGGCCTTGGTGCGCAGCAGCCCTAAATCCGTGCCGCAGTGGGATTCGGTCAGGTTCATGGTGCCGGTCCACTCGCCGGTGGTCAGCTTGGGCAAGTACGCAGCCTTCAATTTGTCCTCGCCGTGACGCTCGATGGCGGCGACCGCGCCATGGGTAAGGCCGGTGTACATGGTGAAGGACAGGTTGGACGAAACCATCATTTCGCTCATCGCCGTGCCCAGCACATAGGGCAGGCCCTGACCGCCAAACTCGGGGCTTAGGCTAAGGCCGCTCCAGCCGCCTTCGACATAAGCCGCGTAGGCTTCCTTGAAGCCGGGCGGCGTGGTGACCGCTCCGTTTTCCAGTTTGCAGCCAGCAAGATCACCGGGCTGGTTAAGGGGCTGCAGGACCTCTTCGCACAGTTTGCCGCCCTCCTCGAGCACGGCGTCGATCAGGTCCGGCGTGGCATCCTCGAATCCGGGCAGGTTGCTATGGTTCTGCAACTCCAAGAGCTCGTGAATGATGAACCGCAGATCGCGGAGGGGCGCTGTATAGGTCGGCATGGGTTTGTCCTCTTATGCCTGTTTCGACTTGTCGGTCTCTGTGGCGGATTCTTTGGGCGTGTGCAGGGCGCCCAGGTCGTCGGCGGAGGCAACTTCAAAATCAGGACAGGGTTGCTTAAAGCCGAATCTTGCTTCGATCTTGGCGCAATCGCTGTACAGCTCTTCGAGAAGTTCCTCGATGTCGGCCTTCTGTTGCTCGAGCTGCGCGATCCGCGCCAGATACTTGTTATAGGCGTAGCGCATTTGCTCGACCTGTCCGTCGCCAAGATCGTAGAGGTCGAGCCAATCCTTGATTTCGGCCAAGGTCGAGCCCACGCGCTTGCCGCGCAAGATAAGCTGTAGCCGCGCCCGGTCGCGTCTGTTGTAGACCCGAGTCTGGCCGCGCCGCTCGGGCGCCAAAAGACCCTCGTCCTCGTAGTGGCGGATGGTCCGGGGGGTGACCCCGAATTCCTTGGACAGTTCGGAAATGGAATAGGTCTGCGTCACATTAGGTCCCGTAAGGGGTGGTCCCACATGCTTGGGCGAATCGATTCATCGTATAGCGTGGTGCAACCTATCCTATATAGTTGACGTTAACGTAAACGTCAACTGGAACCTGTCGGAGCCCAAAAACGCTAGGCTTTACATGGGCCTAGAGCAGGCATACCGTTGGCTGGCAATGCTCTTAAAAGACCCCAATGGAATCAGTCATGAAGGATAGCGCGCCCTGGAGCGTCGAAGGGGTGGACCCGGAGGCGCGTCAGGCCGCCGATGCCGCCGCAGCCGAGGCCGGGGTCAGCCTCGGGACCTGGCTCAGCCACGTGGTGCGGCAAAGCACCGGCCCCGGCAAGGCACAGCCGCGCGACGAGGCCCTGATCGGTGCCGTGGAGTCCCTGGGCCTTGCGGTCGCGGAAATGTCGACGCGGCTGGACAGTGTGGCGCCGCGCCGGCCTCCGGCCAAACAAGCCGCCTCCAAATCCCGGGGTGGCCGCCTTGTCGGTATTCTGGCTGTGCTGACGGTTGTTCTGCTGGGGGCCACGTATGTCCTTGTGCAGCAAATCCTCTATCCCGGAGAGAGCGAACGGGTGGTGGCAACCATGGCCGAACTTTCTCCTGAGCTCACCCCCGATTCAGCAGCTGACCTGGGGGTTGACCCCCCTGCCGAGGCCGTTGTTCCGGACGCTGGCCCCGATACCTTGGGGCCGGAGGCCGCCGGCTCCGGTGTCGGCCCGAATGAGGCGGCTGCGGTTTCGCAGTCGCCGTCCGACAACCAAGCCCAAGATGCCGCGGCGACGGACCTGTCCCCCGAGCACGCCAACCGGGAGCTGGCCTGGCTGAAAGATTCCGCCGAGCGCGGCGTTGTCGGCGCCCAGCTGCGCCTCGGCTTGGCTTACCTGGCCGGCCGCGAAGGCGTGGCCCGGGACTACGGGGATGCCCATTTTTGGCTTGAGCTGGCGGCGGCGCAACGATCAGCGGAGGCGCTCTTCCAGTTGGGCGTCATGCATGAAAAGGGCTTGGGCGTCGCGCCCTCGGACGAGGCGGCGGCGCTATGGTACGAGCAGGCGACCGCCCTCGATCATCCGGCGGCGCTGCACAATCTAGCGGTCATGCAGGCACAAGGCCGCGGTGTCTCTCAGGACTATCTCGTTGCCGCGGAATTGTTCAGCCGTGCCGCCGAGCGCAATCTGGCGATCTCGCAGTACAATCTTGGCGTTCTCCACGAGACCGGGCGCGGTGTCGAGTTGGATCTCTTGGAGGCCTACCGCTGGTACAGCCTTGCCGCCAAGCAGGGCAACCGGGGCGCGGTCGAGCGGCGCGACGCCGTGGCCGCGCAATTGATGCCCGACGAACTTGCCCTGGCCCAGCAGCTTGTCGCCGACTGGCGGCCCCTGGCCTCCGATACCTCTGATGCGCGGTTGCCCGCCTCCGACCTGACGGCGGACCGCGACGATGTCATTATCGAGTAGCCTTCTAGTATTTGACGAGTACCTAATGTAGAAGCCGCGTATGCAGATTTACCTGCCAATTGCTGAATTTTCCGCCAATATTTTTGTCTTACTTGGCATGGGCGGCGCGGTGGGTTTTTTGTCCGGCATGTTCGGGGTTGGCGGCGGCTTCCTGATGACGCCCCTGCTCATCTTTTACGGCATCCCGCCGGCGGTTTCCGTGGCCAGCGAGGCCAATCAGATCGTCGCCGCATCGGTTTCCGGAGCTCTCGGCCATTGGCGGCGCGACCAGGTGGACGTCAAGATGGGGCTGGTTCTTGTCGTCGGCGGCTCCATAGGCGCCGGAATCGGGGTCTGGCTGTTTTACCTGCTTCGGGCCGCCGGGCAGATCGACCTTATCATTTCCCTGTCTTATGTTTTCTTCCTCGGCACCATCGGTGTGTTGATGCTGAACGAAAGCCTGCGCGCGGTTGTGCGGCGGCGGCAGGGCGTGATTTTGCGCCGCAAGGCCCATCAGCACAACTGGGTCCACGGCTTGCCCTTCAAGATGAAGTTTCACAAGTCGAAACTCTATATCAGCGCCATTCTGCCCCTTGGCCTCGGTTTGTTTGTCGGCATTCTGGTTGCCATCATGGGCGTCGGCGGCGGCTTTATCATGGTTCCCGCGATGATCTATTTGGTCGGTATGCCGACCCGCATCGTCGCCGGCACGTCGCTGTTTCAAATCATATTCGTGACCTCGGCGGCCACGGTATTGCACGCCGTCAACACCCAGGCCGTGGATGTGGTGCTGGCGCTCATCTTGCTCACCGGCGCCGTATTCGGCGCGCAATTGGGCGTGCGCGCCGCGGCCAAGATCCGAGGCGACGAATTGCGGGCACTGCTGGCCTTGATCGTGCTTGGGGTTTGCGCGCGCTTGCTCTTTGGGCTGGTTGCTTCGCCCGTTGATCTCTATTCCCTGTCACCGGTGCTCACGCCATGACCGCGCAGTCCCGCACGCGATACTTTTCCCGCCCGGTATTTACGCCGCTGGCGGTACTGCTGTGGATGCTGCTATGCGTCGGCCCGGCGCGGCCGGCGCCCCTGGTCACCGATCTTTCGGATCATTTGATCTCCATCACCTCAAGTTATACCGGCACGGATCTGTTGCTGTTCGGCGCCATCGACCTGCCCGAGGACCAGATTTTCAGCCCGGAGACGCGCGGCGATGTTGTTGTGGTCGTGCGCGGCCCGGGGCAGGACATGGTCGTGCGTCGCAAGGAGCGTATCGCCGGTATTTGGGTGAACACGGACGCCATGACCTTCGGCGCCGTTCCCGGCTTTTATAACGTGGTCTCGACCCGGCCCTTGGCCGACCTGGCGCCGGAGCGTGTCCTGGAACGCCACCAGATGGGCGTCGATCGGCTGCGCCTGACAGCCTTGAAGCCGGCGACAGCCGAAGCAGCCGGGGAGCCGCTCGGCGAGTACCGCGATGCAGTGGTGCGCAACCTGAAGCGCCAGGGTGTTTACAGCGAGCGCATCGGCGAGATTACGTTTCCCGGTAATACGCTGTTTCGTACACGCATTCATTTTCCCGCCGACGTACCGCCCGGCAACTATCGGGCCGAGGTTTATCTGATCCGCGACGGCCGGGTGGAAAGCGCGCAGTCTTCGCCTATTTTCATCGACAAGATCGGCATGGGCCGAACCATCAATAACTTCGCCCACCGCCATCCCGCCTTCTACGGCATTATCGCCGTGATACTGGCGCTGCTCGCCGGTTGGGGCGCCGCCGCCGTCTTCAGGAATCGGTAAGACACGGGTCTGGCGCATGGCGGCATTGGACATATCCTACGTAGCAGCGGCTGGCGGCGGCTTGGTCAGTTTTCTTTCGCCTTGTGTGCTGCCCCTGGTCCCGGCTTACCTGTGCTACGTCACCGGCAAATCGTTGGAGGAATTGACCGGGGAAGACGGCGCAAGACCTGACGGGCGTCAGATTCTGGGCCCGGCTCTGGCCTTTGTCTTCGGCTTTTCAACCGTATTCGTGGCGCTCGGCGCTTCGGCTTCGGTCATCAGCGGCCTGTTGCTGGCCCATCAAAATGTGCTCGCGCGGATCGCCGGAGCGGTGATTATCGTCTTTGGCGCTCACTACATGGGGCTGTTTCGCCTCGGCTTCGTGGACCGGGATATTCGCTTTGATCCGGTTCGCCTACTGCCGGGGTGGCTCGGCGCCTATGTCATCGGCATTGCCTTCGCCCTTGGCTGGACGCCCTGCGTCGGCCCCATCCTGGCGACCATCCTGGCGATTGCTGCGGCCCAGGACACCCTGGCCCAGGGCGTCGCCCTGCTGGCGGTCTATTCGGCGGGCCTCGGCGTGCCCTTCCTGCTGGCCGCCGCCGCCGTGCCTTCTTTTATGGGTTTTTCCAAGCGCCTGCGCCGCCATCTGGGCAAGGTGGAAATCGCCGCCGGCGGACTGCTGATTTTGACCGGCGTACTCTTCATCACCGGAGATTTCCAGACATTCAGTTATTATCTGCTGGAGGTATTCCCGTTCCTCGGCGAGATCGGGTAGGGCAATCTCACGAGATAGTTATTTCTTGCCACCACTCAAATTGAATTCCGGCGCGAAGGGGTCAGGGACCTTGATGCGCTCGCGGACGCTCTCCCGAAATTCCCGTAAGCCGGGCGCCCCGACATAATAGCGGCCGCGGCGCTCGCCCCGGGGTATGAGCAGCCTGTGTTTGACAAGTTCTTTCAAATCACGACCGGCGGTGTATTCCGACACTTCCGCCGCTGTCCGATATGTCACGTTACGAACTTTGTAGCCATGAGCCGCGTCCATCAAGGCTAACTCACAGCGCTCCGGCAATCCCAATTCTCGCCTCTCCTGTTCAATTAATTCCCAGAGGCGCCCCACTTCGTGACTCCTCTTGAGAAGTGTTGCCGCTTGCCGGTAATGGGCGGTAAGACAGAACCGAACCCATTCGACGGCACTACGTTTTGGTTGCCACTTGCCGCCTCCGACGGTAGCCAGAACCGCATAGTAGGAGTCAGTGTTTTTGCCCAGGTATTCCTCAATACTGCAGAAGGTTTCGCTCAAAATATTCTCGCGCACAAGGACCAGGGATTGCAGCGCGCGCGCCATTCGCCCATTACCGTCCGAAAACGGGTGAATCATTGTAAGATTCAGATGTGCCATGGCGGCACGGATCATAACTGGCTCGTCGCTTTCTGTGTTCAGAGTTTCGATCAGTTCGGACATCAAGCCCGGGACCAAATCGGCGTTGGGCCCCTCGTAAACAATTTCACCGCTCCGGTCGTCTCGCACGCCGATGTACCCCGGTCGCCATTGACCTGGATGCTTGTCAAGTTCGTGCTGTAGCATCATGAAATGAAGGCTGCGCAACAATTGCTGATGAAATTCGAAATGAGGATCGTCGGCTAACCGCAGGACATAAGTCATGGCGTCACGGTAGCCGCTTACTGCCCGCCAGGTCTCCCGGTCTGCCTCCAGCGGCTCTTGTTCCTGCACGGCGGCCAGAGCGTCCTCAACGGTGACGTTATAGCCTTCAATGCTGTTGGATCCCTTGATGGCGGCGGCAAACGCGTTGCGGCGTAGGTATCCGGTCCAGCGGCGAGGGTTATTGTTGATCGCAAACCGCAGCTTTGTGCGCAATTCATCAATTAAGACAATGACTTCACGTTCCGCCTTTCCGATCTTGGGTGTCTTAAAAAGCATGCCAGATAGTACGATATAAAGAAGTAAACTGCTAGATATTATCTAGCACACTACAAATAAATTTCTACAGCCTGCTGAAACTTGGCTTCTTTTTTACTCAGGCAGGGCGAATCCGGGGGTCTGGAACTGGGCGCTGACCTGGTCGGTGCGCGCCGACAGCTTGGCCAAGAGACGAACCAGTTGCGCCTGTTCCTTTGGGCCCAACGATTCAATCAAGCTGGCCTCCATGGCCAAGGCGAGCGGCACGATCTGGCCGTAAACCTTTTTGCCCTTGGCCGACAGATTCAAGACCGCGCGCCGCCGGTCGCCCTTGTCCGTGCGCCGATTAACCAGCCCAGCCGCCACCATGCGCGACAGCGCCCGGCTGACCCGCACCTTGTTCATGCTGGTGCGTTCGCAGACCTCGTTGGCCGAAAGCGGAGCGTAGCGCCCAAGGATCGCCATCACCCGCCACTCGGCAATGGAGAGGCCAAATCGCTCATGGTACTGCTGGGCGATGGCCTGGCTGACCCGGTTGGACAGCACCGACAACTGGTAGGGCAGAAAACTTTCCAGATCCAGAGTCTGCGGCCCCGGAATCCGCGCCGCCTTTTTTCCGATTCTTGCCCGCGCTGTCATCCCCAACTCCCGTCGATGATCATCTCCGCCGCCCGATATAACGGCGGCTGGTCGTCATGGACTCAGCCTAAACCAAAAAAAATAGGCCCGGCCCAAGGCGAAACTATATAGTGCCTGTGAACAGAATAGAACGGTCGACGGCTGTCTGGCGTGGCAGGTTTTCAACGCCGAACGCTTCGGCCGTGATCTGACGTCCTATCCCCGGCTCGTGGCCGTGCGCAAAGCCTGCGAGGCGCTGCCCGCCTTTGCCGATGCCCACCCATCCAGACAGCCGGATGCACAATAGAATGCCGAGAGGGTTACCTGTGCCATGACTTACGATTTCATACTTTTTTCGGTCAACGACGGCGTAGCCGAAGTGACAATGAACCGGCCCGATCGATTGAACGCCCTCAATCGCTCCATGCTCGAGGAATTGCGCCACGCCCTCGACCGCATAGAGGCGGAACAGGATTTGCGTTGCCTGCTGTTGAAAGGCGCGGGCCGGGGGTTTTGCTCCGGCGCGGATTTGACCGATCCTGATCTGGTGCAGATCGGCGACCCCGGCGTGGCGGTGACGAAATACTTCAATCCGCTCGCCCAATCCCTCATGGATTTGTCCGTGCCCATAGTGGCGGCGGTCAGGGGCCCCTGCGCCGGGGCCGGCATGAGTTTGGCCATGGCGGCGGACATCGTCGTAGCGGCTAAGTCGGCGGAATTTCTACAGGCTTTCAGCCGGATTGGCCTGGTGCCTGATGCCGGGGCCAGTTACCTGTTGCCGCGCCTTGTTGGCACGGCCCGGGCCGCCGGCATGATGCTTTTGGGTGAAAAACTCAGCGCCGAGCAGGCCCATGAATGGGGTTTGGTCTGGCAACTGGTCGAGGATGGCGAGCTGGACGGGTTGACGGGCGGTCTTGCGGCCAAGCTGGCCCGGGGCCCGACGGCGGGGCTCAGCCTCGCGCGCCGGCTCTTGAACGCGTCCCAGACCAACGACTTCGCGACGCAAATTGCCCTGGAAGCCGAGTCGCAGTCCCTTGCCGCAAAAACCGAGGATCACATTGAAGGCGTTACCGCCTTTTTGGAGAAACGCCCCGCCGTATTCAAAGGGCGGTAATAAATAAGTCCAATTGCCCTTTTCCTTATCAGGTTACGCGCGGTAAAAAGAGGCTCATTTCCAGGGAGCGGGTTCCGTGCCGGGGGCTTGACCTGAACGTCGACAGCGAGGAATCAACAATAATGACCGAAGCCTTCATCTGTGATTATGCCCGCACCGCCATTGGCAGATTTGCTGGCGCGCTCTCACCGGTGCGCACCGATGACCTGGCGGCGATTCCCCTTCGGGCCTTGGCGGAGCGCAACGATGGCGTCGATTGGCAGCGCCTGGACGATGTCATTATGGGTTGCGTCAACCAGGCGGGCGAAGACAACCGCAACGTCGCCCGCATGGGGTTGCTGCTCGCCGGCTTGCCGGTGGAGGCGCCGGGCGCCACGGTCAACCGGCTTTGCGGCTCGGGGCTCGAGGCCGTGGGTGCGGCGGCGCGGGCGGTTCGCCTGGGCGAGGCGGATCTGACGATCGCCGGCGGCGTGGAGAGTATGAGCCGCGCCCCCTTCGTCATGCCCAAGGGCGAGACGGCTTTTTCACGGAAGGCGGAAATTTACGATACGACCATTGGCTGGCGCTTTGTCAATCCAATCTTGCGCGACCAATACGGTATCGATTCCATGCCCGAGACGGCGGAAAACGTGGCCGCGGAATTCAATATCGGACGCGAGGACCAGGACGCTTTTGCGGTGCGCAGTCAGGAACGCGCCGTGGCCGCTCAGGAAAACGGCAGGCTGGCGGAGGAAATCGTGCCCGTCACGATTCCCCAACGCAAGGGCGATGCCATCGTCGTTGACAAGGACGAGCACCCGCGCAAGGGCACGACGTTGGAGAAACTGGCGGGTCTGCAGGCGCCCTTCCGCGAGGGCGGTTCGGTTACCGCCGGTAACGCCTCCGGCGTCAACGACGGCGCCACGGCGCTGATCATCGCCAGCGAACGCGCGGTCAAGGAATACGGCCTGACGCCCAAGGCGCGCATTCTCGGCATGGCCACCGCCGGAGTGCCGCCGCGCATTATGGGCATGGGACCGGCGCCGGCGACGGAGAAACTTCTGGCCCGTCTCGGAATCGAAATTGGTGACGTGAACCTGATCGAATTGAACGAGGCCTTTGCCGCCCAGGCGCTTGCCGTGCTGCGGGCGCTCGGCCTTGCCGACGATGCCGAACACGTCAACCCAAACGGCGGCGCCATCGCGCTCGGCCATCCCCTTGGCATGAGCGGGGCGCGCCTCGCCGGGACCATGGCCACCGAACTGGCGCGGGAAGGCGGGCGCTACGGCCTTTGCACCATGTGTATCGGTGTCGGCCAGGGTATCGCCCTGATGATGGAACGGGTCTAGCGCAGCACAAGAAATCAATCTTCACCAAGGAAGGCCAACACCTATGAGTTTATCCATTGCCATTGTGGGCAGCGGCCCGGCTGGTTTCTACGCCGTCGAGGGCCTGTGCAAGCAGCTGCCCGATTGCCGCATCGACATGATCGACCGTTTGCCGACGCCTTTCGGTCTGGTTCGTTCCGGCGTCGCGCCCGACCATCAGACCACCAAGAACGTGGTGCGGGTTTTCGACCGCCTCATGGAACAGGCCGACATACGCTATCTGGGCAACGTGGAACTGGGCCGCGACCTGTCCATGGCCGAATTGAAAGAGACCTACGATGCCGTGATTCTGGCCATCGGCGCTTCGGGCGGAAGGCGGCTCGGCCTTGCCGGCGGGGATGCCGTGGGCGTCTATACCGCCGATACCATCGTCGGCTGGTACAACGGCCATCCGGATTACGAAAATCTGGACCCGGTGCTGCCGGGCCCCGGTGTCGCCGTCTTTGGAATTGGCAACGTGGCCTTGGACGTGGCGCGGCTGGCGGCCTCGACGGCGGCCGAATTTGCGCCGACTGACATCGCCCCCTATGCGGCGGATGCCATCGAGGCGGCGCCCATCAGCGAGGTCCACATCATTGGCCGGCGCGGCCCCGTGGAAGCCGCCTTCAGCAAGGCGGAACTGGCCGAAATGGGCGAAATGGTTGACTGCGTGGCCCTGGTCGACGGCGCCCAATTGCCCGATGAAGTCGTGCTTGAAGACGCCAAGCAGCAACGCGTCAAGGCCGCGAACCTCAAGATTCTGCAGAGCTATGCGGACAACAAAGCGGGCGACAAGCCGGTCTCGGCGCGCTTTCATTTTTTCGCCTCTCCGGTCGAGTTCCTAACCGAAGATCGGGATGGCGCCGCTCATCTGGTGGGCGTGCGGCTGGAGCGTACGCGCCTGGAAGACGGCCGCGCCGTCGGCACCGGCGAGACCTATGACCTGGCCGTGTCCACCGCCGTCTTGTGCATCGGCTACAAGGTCGAGCCGCCCGAGGGCGTGCCCCTTGATGAGGCGCGCGGCACGGTGTCCAACGAAGAAGGCCGGGTCGAGCCCGGGGTCTACGTGGTCGGCTGGGCCAAGCGCGGACCCAGCGGCACCATTGCGCTCAATCGCGGCGATTCCCACGGCGTCGTCGAGCATCTGGTGGCCGATCTGGGCGGCGGCGATGACTCGGGCAAGCCTGGCCGTGCCGGATTGGACGAACTATTGGCGGCGCGCGATGTGCGGGTGACCGGTTATGACGACTGGAAACGCATCGATGAGGCCGAACAGGCCGCGGCGGTGGATGGCGCGCCCCGCGCCAAGCTGACGTCCGTGGCCGCCATGCTGGAATTGCTTGAAGATTAAATGCCTGGAAGTGCCCTAGCCGCCGCTCAAATGCAGCAGTAACTGCCGCTGGTGCGGCCGGGCGCGGTGCTCAAAAAAGTAGATGCCCTGCCATGTGCCCAGGGCCGGCCTGCCGCCCATGACCGGGATGGAAATCTGGCTTTGGGTGAGCGCGGCGCGAATATGGGCGGGCATGTCGTCCGGTCCCTCGGATGAATGGGCGTAACGGCCGGGAGCCTCCGGCGCCAGGGCCGCGAAAAATTCCTTGAGGTCCCGCTGCACCATCGGGTCGGCGTTTTCCTGAAGAAGCAGCGAAGCCGAGGTATGGGGGCAGAACACGGTCAAGAGGCCGGTCTCCAGGCCCTGGGCGGCGACCCACGACGTGATCTCGGCGGTAACTTCGTAGAGGCCCTGGCCCCCGGTGCCGATATCAATGGTATGGCTGGCCTGTTCCATAAGGCCAGGATAGCACGGTGTCGGGATAATGCCGCTAGCGTCGCCGCTTCTTTGCCGGATGGATCATGGCCATGCCGATAAGCACTTCGGCTTGTCCGGGCTCAAACATCCTGTCCGTGACGCGCTGCAATACGTGCTTGATGACCTGAATATCGAGGGGCTTGCGATGATCCAGCCGATCGTTGGAATATTGAACCAGCGTCCGCAGAAAGGCATCGCGCAATCGCGGCTGACCGCGGCGGACCTTGATACGATGCTGCCTGTCGGTAACTTCCAGCTCCACCTGCACGGCAAGCTGGCCTCTCACGCGGCCACCGCGCACGATGGATACGGTCATGGTGTCGAGGGAGAAAAAGGCCGTCATTTCCGCCGCCGTGTCGGCATTTCCGTCGCTGCTGGCCATGGCCGGCGCAAGGGGAACGCCAAGCACCACCAGAAGGGCCGGCAGGAAGAAGGCGGTCAGTAAGGGGCGGCGAGGCAAGGTCGTTTTCTCCATCAAGAAACCGGGCGCGGTTCGCGGGTGGCGCCAGCGTGATATAGTCTCACCGAGTTATTAAGATTTATGGTTTAAGACCTCGGTGCCCGGCCCAAACGCTCAAAACCCCCCGGAAACAAAAGGTTTCTCATGTCGCCTCGTCTTGTGCTCGTACTTGCCGCCATCGCTCTCCTGACCCTTGGCCCGCCGGCTGCCCTGGCCGGTCCCGGCCAGCCCGTGGGCGAGCAGTTCCGCGTCGACCCGGCCGGCTTGGCCGAGCCCAATCCTGACCAGAGCGCGGTAAACCCGCCGCGCCGCATTCGCCGGCCGTCGGGGGTGATGCCCACGGTGCCAAAGGGCTTCAAGGTCAATGTCTTCGCCGCCGACCTCTCCGGTCCACGCTGGCTGGCGGTGGCCGATAACGGCGATGTCCTGGTGGCGGAATCGGGGCGCGGGCGGGTCACCCTGTTGCGCGACAATAAGGGCCGCGGCGTGGCTGATCAGAGTTTCATTATCGCCAAAGGGCTGCAAAGGCCCCATGGCCTGGCGATCCGGACGCCCTATTTCTACGTTGCGGATACCGACGCCGTCTGGCGCTTCAAGTACCGCCCAGGGCAGACGTCGGAGTCCGGCAAGCCGCGCCAGATCACAGAGGACGGCGCCCTGGACAAGGGCGGCAACCACTGGAGCCGCAATATCGTCTTCCATCCGGACGGCACGTATTTCTACGTGACCGTGGGCAGCCGCGGCAATGTTAACGAGGAACCCATGCCGCGGGCCTCGGTGCAGCGCTTTCAGATGGGCGGCAAGAACCAGACGACTTTTGCCTGGGGTTTGCGCAATCCCATTGGGATCGCCTTCCGCCCGGGCACCAAGGATCTGTATGTGGTGGTCAATGAGCGCGACCGCCTGGGCGACGGTCTGGTGCCCGATTACCTGACGCGCATCCAGGAGGGCGATTTCTTCGGCTGGCCCTACGCCTATATCGGCAACCATCCGGATCCGAACTTCGGCGTTATCCGCCCCGATAAGGTCGAACAAAGCAAAATGCCGGACCTGTTGTTTGAGTCTCACAGCGCGCCGGTGGGCCTGGTGTTTTATGACGCCGAGCAGTTTCCCGGCCAATTCCAAGGCGGCGCCTTCGTGGCGCTGCACGGCTCGTGGAATGCCCGCAAGCCACGGGGGTACATGGTGGTCTTCGTGCCCTTCGGCGAAGACGGCCCGCTCGGCCATTACACAAGCTTCATGACCGGGTTCTGGTCCGAAGGCGAGAATCGCGCCTCGGTCTGGGGCAGGCCGGCGGGCTTGGCCTTGGCCAAGGACGGTAGCCTCCTGGTGGCGGACGATTCCGGCGGCGTAGTCTGGCGCGTCAGCTACAGGAAGAACTAACGATACCGTTCCATCAGCAGAGCCGGGCCGTCCGGCGTTTCCACCGGCCCGACTTCGCGGAATCCAACTTTTCGGTAGCATGCAATAGCGCGGGCATTGTCGGGTTCGGGGTCAAGAATGATACGGCCCACGGCGGGGTTCTCGAATAGCCGCTCGACAAAAGCCGTGAGCAACTTTGTACCGACTCCCTTATCCAAATAATCGGGTTCGCCGATATAAAGGTCGACGCCCACGGTGTCGTCGTCGAAGGTTTGCGACCATTCCTCATCCGCATACGCAGGCCAATAGGACTGAATGTAGCCAACGGGGATTCCGGAAATTGTGAAGATGTAACTTGATTCCCAGTCCGTCGACCGGCCAAGGATGAATCTTTCGTGGCTGGGTGACCACACGGGGCCACTGTCGAAGTACGCCTTGACGTGTGGCAATTGAAGCCATCTTTCGATCAGGGGCAGGTGTTCTTCGCAGAGTTCGACGAAAGCGATATCCAACGGCATCCCCAAAGTTGGACGCGCTTTACGCGGGCTGTGGCGCGTTCTTGTCCCAGTTGGCCAGATTGCTCTTGGCCTGTTCCAGGTCGGGCCGGATTTCCAGCGCCCGGCGGAAGGCGGAAACCGCCTCGTCCACCTGTCCCGTGCGGGCGAGAGACGAGCCCAGATTATTGTGAGCTTCGGCGTAGTCCGGTTTCAATTCGATGGAGCGGCGGTACGAAGCCACGGCCTCGTCGAACTGTTCCTGTTCCTGCAGCACCACGCCGAGATTGTAGTGGGCCGAGGGGTCATCGGCGCTGATTTCAATCACCCGCCGGAAGGCGCCCGTGGCGTCCGCCGGTTTACCCATGGCCTGATGGACGGCGCCCAAGTTGTTGTGGGCGTCGGCGTACTCGGGGAAAATGGCGATGGCCCGGTGGTAGGCGGCGATGGCTTTTTCATAATCGCCCTTGTCGCGGTAGACGCCGCCGAGGTTGCTGTGAAAGGCCGGGTGGTTGGGGTTGATTTCGATGGCCTTGGAGATCAGATCGACGGCGGCCTCGTAATTGCCCTTTTGATGCTCGATTACCCCCAAAAGGTGCAGGGCATCCACGTTCTGGGCCTGGCGCTCCAGAATCTGGCGATAGAGGGCCTCGGCCTCCTGGGTGCGGCCCGACTGATGGTTCTCAAGCGCCGTCTGCAATTGCTCGGATATGCTGGGGTCACCGCTCTGAGCGGGCGGAGCGCTCTCCGGTGAAGGGGATTCGCCGACGACTAGGGGCTCCTCGGTATCGGCTGTGTCTTCGCCTTCGCCCGTGCCTTCGCCTGTTTCATCCATTTTCTCAATCCCTTTCGCGCCGTGGCCGTAGCCCGCAAGTTTAGCGGAATTGGCCCTTATACCACAGTATAATTCGCCGCCGGCACTTGATCGAAATCATGGGACGCTGGAGGTGGCCCGGCCAGGATGACCATCCGAAAGGTACAGAGCCGAATGTCGCAGGTATTGATACGCAGAGGCCAAAGCGCCAGGGGCTGAATACGTGAATATACGAAAAAATCTCTTGAGCGGATCAGTGATCGCTTCACTTGCGGTCGTCCTGGGGTTGTCGATCCCGGTGGCGGCGGCTCAGGATGCAGACGACGCTTCTTTTTATATCGAAGAAATCATCGTTACGGCGCGCAAGAAGAAGGAGAACATTCAAGAGACCCCGCTGTCGATTGCAGCGTTTACAAGCGACATGATCGAGTTGTCTAACATCAAGACTCTCGATGATATTGCGAAATTCACGCCCGGCTTTTCCTACGACGAGGACTTCCAGCGCACCCACAGCGACCGCCCGGTCATTCGGGGCCAGTCGACGATCAACGGCGAATCCGGCGTTTCCAGTTTCATCGACGGCGTCTTGATCAGCGGAACAATCCTGGACTACGACCTGGGCGACGTCGAGCGGGTCGAAATCATCAAGGGGCCCCAGTCGGCGCTTTATGGCCGCAATACATATTCGGGCGCCATCTCTATCATCACCAAGTCGCCAACCGACGAGTTCACGGGCAAGGTAAAGCTGGAGGGCGGTGAGTTCGACCAGCGGGAAATCAGCGCCAGTATACGCGGCCCCTTGAGCGACACCTTGTCGTTCAGTCTTAGTGGCCGTTATTACGATCGCGGCGGGCCGTTCCTAAATGAGTTTGACGGAACCAAGGTTGGCCAGCAGGAATCGAAATCCTTTTCCGGCGTGCTGTATTGGCAGCCCAGCGACAAATTGGATATTCGTGCGCGGGCAAGGTGGTCCGAGCTGAAAGACGATCAACCGCGTTTGTTTCTGACCGACCCGGACGATAACAATTGCTTCTTTGATGACGGGCCGGTCTACAACGGCAATGGGCGTTACTTTTGTGGAGAAATTTCGGCGCTGCCGATTTCGATCGATGACGTGCGGTTGCTTGGCGAAAAAGGTTTCAACGATGCGACCGACTGGCAAACCAGCCTGACCGTCACTTATGAATTGTCGGAGCGCTGGACCCTGACTTCCATCACGGCTTACAACAGCACCGACATTATTGAAAAAGGTGACTTCGGGTTCACCGGCGAATCCTTGAATCCGTTTTCGCTTCATCTATTCGATGCGCCCCTCGGCCCGCCGCCGACACCCTTTACGCCGAGTGTTATGATCTCCGGCCCCCTTACCGATTTTGCCGCGTCCGCCACCGGCGACGGATGGGATGTCTCCGAGGAATTGCGCGTCAGTTATGAGGCCGAAAACTGGAGCGTGATGTTTGGCGGCTATTTCTTCGACAGCCGTAACACCCGCCAGGAGAATCGTGAGCTGCCAACGGATTTTGCGGCGACGGTCTCGGGCGCCTATTTCGGCGAAGTCGCCCGCATGGTTGAGGTCTGCAACAGCAATGTCTCGGCCTTTGCCGGGCCTTGTACGCCGAATGTTTTCAACGTTGGCTTGGGCCCCGCCGCGTTTGGGGATTTCGCCTTTGCGGGTAACTCAATTGGGCTCGGCAGGTTGGTCTTGAATGCGGATCGCAGCACTCAGTTGAGCGAACGAAAGAACGCCGCTGCTTTCGGTCTGATTTCCGTCGACCTGACCAGCGAGCTTACCGGCACCGCCGAGGTGCGCTTCTCGCGCGAGTCGATCACATCCATTTCGACAGACAGGTCCGCCAACTACGACTTCGTCGGTAATTCCTTGGGGCTTACCGAAGACCCCACCGTGACGCGGAAAGCGATATTCAAAGACGTTAACCCGCGCTTTGCTTTGCAGTATTCGGTGACGGACTCGACGAATCTCTACGCCGTCGCGGCCCGTGGAAACAAGCCGGGTGGTTTCAACAGTACGCGGGTCGAATCGCTTGGTCTTGATACCTATGGGGAGGAATCTGTGTGGAGTTTCGAGCTCGGCGCCAAGAATGAGTTTTTGGACCAGCAAATGACTCTGAACCTTGCCGTCTTCCACAACACCATCAGCGGTTACCAACTTAGCCAATCGGTTGTCATTCCAGAGCTGAACGAGACCAATACGGTCATCGACAATACCGGCAAGGTCCGCCTGAAGGGCATTGAGATCGAAACGGTCTATGCCCCCGATGGGATCCCGGGCTTGATCCTGAACGCCGGTTATGCGCTGACCGATAGCGAGATCCTCGAGGGAACGGATATAAACGAAGGCAAGCTTTTGGACGTGGCCGACGACGGTATGGTGAATTGCAGTTTGGGAACCGCAGACCCCGCGGTGACGGCCTGTGACAGCACCGGTGATAACACCCTGCCCGGTTCGATTGTCGGGCGCCGCCTACCGCGCCAGGCGATGCATATGCTCAATCTTGGTGCGCATTATACGCGGGCGATCAGCGATAGATGGTCGCTGGTCATGAACGGCCACTTGTCTTTGGAGAGCAGGAAGTTCGTCCAGGTTCATAATCTGGCTTGGATCGGCGGCGCGACGCTCTTGGGCGCAAGCGTCGGTGTCGAGAGTGAAAGCCTGCGCCTGATCCTTTGGGGCCGGAACCTAACCGGTGAAGACTCGGTCGTTGGCATCTCCCGCTTCGCCGATGAGGGCGCGTCGTTCCAGCGCGCCTTCATGGGAAATCCCCGCATGGGGCGCCAATTCGGCGGAACGATTTCGTACCTGTTCTAGGATTGGTGGAGCCACCGGCAAATCAAGTGGGAATCGAACTACCCGCCGGCGGACGCCGGCAAGACAATCATGCAAGGGGTTCGACCCCTGGGTTTTGAATGATTTGGTGGAGCCACCGGCAAATCAAGTGGGAATCGAACTACCCGCCGGCGGACGCC
>CAYOOG010000013.1:33078-33178 GCA_964405515.1 uncultured Alphaproteobacteria bacterium
GGCAAGACAATCATGCAAGGGGTTCGATCCCTGGGTTTTGAATGATTTGGTGGAGCCGAGGGGAATCGAACCCCTGACCTCTACGTTGCGAACGTAGCGC
>CAYOOG010000014.1:0-3965 GCA_964405515.1 uncultured Alphaproteobacteria bacterium
AAACCTGCGCCAAACTCTCTCATAGGAGTTGGACCACTTAATGGGGGCAGGTCAATATTCATGACGTCATCGGCACGGGTGATCCCCAGGCTATTCAAATCATCCCCCGAAATAGCTTGAATGGAGATAGGCACATCCTGGAGCCGTTCGGCTCGTTTACGTGCGGTAACGATAATTTCCTCAAGAACAAAGCTGTCATCGGCTGCCATTAAAGGATCGCCGGCCCTGGTGTCAGCCTGAGCCATGACGACAGCACTTCGCTTGCCCTTCGTCCCGGCGGGCCTGGGGCCTATCAGCATTGAACTGCGATCATTCTTGCGGCGCACGGTCACCGTGTCGGAGTCTGAGAATTCAAATACAAGACCGCTGTCTTGGAGCAGCAATTCGAGCGCGTGGCGGCGATCCAGTTCGCCGAACACACCGTCACTGACAACGCCCCGTACCGATTTCGTAGCAATGACAAGCTGAACGTTGGCTTGGTCCGAGTAAGCCAACAGCGCGTCCTCCATGAGCTGTGGCGCGATATCGAACCGGGCGCTATCACCATCCGCAATTGCCGCACTTGCGGAAATGCTGAGAATGACCATCGCATAACAGAAAGCGGAAAAGGTAATTGCCACTTTCAAAACCCTGCAAAAAATGGTGGATGGTACCGGCGCTGCCTCGCAAAACAAATATCCCATAATTTTCCCCAACGATTTGACTGCTTATGTTGGGCCACCTGCCGACTGGTGCGACGGCGGCAAGCCCCACGACCTATGACAAGGACGCCGGGAAAACGAAATTTGGGAATTTTTTTAATAATTTGTCGCGCTCCGAAGAATCTACACCGGAGGGCAAACCGTTAGGAACTTTCCTTGACGACTAGCCTAATGCTTTGATCGTCGGCCCTGACCGACCGTAGCGGAAATACTTTTTCCAGCCCTTTTGCCCAGCTCCAGACCTGACCTTGAAAAACAGTGCCCGTAAAGAGTAGGCCTTCGAGCCTGGAGTCGGCCACGGTGATCTCATTGTGGGAGTAACGGTTGACATCAGCAATAACCGCGACCAAAGGCTTGCCCACAAAAACCAGTCTGCCGTCCTGCCAACTGGTGGCGACCCTGACATCAACCTCAGATACATCACCTATCTCACCAAGCGAATCGTAGGTCACCTGGAGCCCCGCCGTCAGGTCGGCTTTCATTCCGGTTTGCGGCAGCGGATTTTCAATACCTCCTCCGTCCGGATTCGCCAACGATACCTCAACCCTGCCCTCAATGACCGTCACTTCGACACCCATAACACCTTTATGGATGTTGAATGCAGTGCCGACCGCACGGACGAATCCGTTGCCCGTGGCAACCACAAATGGGCGCTGCGGGTCTTTGGCCACTTTGAAGAAGGCCTCGCCCTCCTCCAGCACGATGCGCCGCTCCGCCCCATCAAGATCGACCGTCATCAATGATTTTGCCCCCAGGACCACTTCCGAGCCATCCGCGAGGATGGCCCCGCTTCGCTCCACCGTTGCGGTCTGATACACACCCTCAGTGGGGGCGAAGAACATCTGGAGTTGTGGGGTCAAAGACGCGCCAGCGACCAAGAGCACAGCCGCCGCAGCAGCAAGCGCTCCAACACCCAACCGCCTCCCCGCGGCACGGCGCGGTACAGCCATCGGCGTTCCTGGCAACGGAATGGGTGTTTCGCCGTCGTATGTGTCGGCCTTCATTTCGGTTGCATCCGGCCAAGGCAAATTCGTCACCAAATCACTGTCGTCCCAAAACGCCTCAACGCTCTCGTAGGCTCGTCGATTGGCTTCGCTACGGGCCTTCCATTCCAGCCACGACGACCGCTCCGATTCCTGTAGGTCGCCCTCGCGAAGACGCAAGAACCAGCGGACAGCCTCTTTCAGGGCCGGCAGTGAATCTATTCTCGAGGTCATTTCATCATCACTACTTTATGAGAATCGGTCCCATGCGCTCGCGGCAATAGACCACAGCCCGCAGCACGTATTTTCGCACCATGCTCTCGGTTAAATTCATCCGCCCTGCGATCTCCGCGTATTCCAATTCCTCGAATTTATACAGCATGAAAGCCATACGGCACTTCGGCGGCAATTCGGCAATGATTTGCCGCAGCCATTCAACCTTCTTCTTCGCGTCCAAAACGTCTTCAGGCGATGGATAGGGACAAGGTACGTTTTCACCCCGCTCCGATGCTCCCGTTGCTTCCTTAAGACGTCCCCTCTGCCGCAAAAGATCAATGGCAAGATTAGAGGCGACCTTGAACAGGAAGGCACACGGCTGCCTGATTACTTCCACCTGTTCCAAATTCAATAGTTTGGCGTAGGCCTCTTGAGCCACGTCGTTGGCATCCTGGTGAGAGCCAAGTCGGCCTCTCAGAAAATTCACAAGCGATTCGTGATTTTCCTCACAAACCTTGGCGACAAAACCGTTCGCGGCCTTTTCCATAGGGCCATTAGACAACTCAATACCCTCGCTCCGCAAGTCCCCGCAACGAACCCTCCTGCTACGTGTATCCGCAATATTCGACATATTTCTCCAGCCGCGGGAAGCCTAGTACTGGTAAGACGCTCGGGCTGCCGATTTTGGGAATTATTCCCCGTTCGCGTTAATTTACGGCCTCAAACTGTAATTTTTATTCCCTTAGCGTCAGCGCTCATTCGGGGCATCATGGCGCGGACGAACACGGGTAATGAGAGGCTGCATGATCATCGAGCCGAACCTGCAGATGTGGGCCACCTTCGGGATCATTATCCTGGGGGTCACGGCCTACGCCAGCGAGAAGGTCACCCTCGAGCTTACATCCATAACCATCATCGCCGCCCTGTTGATCTTCTTTCAGCTGTTCCCCGTGCGCGACGTGGAAGGCGTCAATCAATTGCCGCCCCAGCTGCTGATCTCCGGCTTCGCCGAGCCGGCCCTGATCGCCATTCTGGCGCTGTTGGTGATCGGCCAGGGCCTGATTCAGACCGGCGTCCTGGAGGCCCCGGTGCGAGCACTGCTGCGCATCAGCGGCGGCAACCCGCTGCCCGCCATCGGCTTGTCCTTCGGCACGGTGGTTTTCCTCAGCGCGGTCCTGAACAACACGCCGGTAGTGGTGATTTTCATTCCCATCATGAGCGTGCTTGCCGACCACCTCGGCCGCAACGTCAGCAAGGTCATGATCCCCTTGAGCTACGCCGCCATCCTGGGCGGCATGACCACGCTCATAGGCTCCAGCACCAATCTTCTGGTGGCGGGCGCCCTGGAGGATTTCACCGGGCAGACCCTGGGCTTTTTCGACTTTACGGTGATCGGCAGCGCCGTCGCCGGGTGCGGCCTGATATATGTGCTGTTCGTCGCGCCGCGCCTCTTGCCCGACCGGGCGTCACTTGCCGGTGAAATGGTCGGCGAGGACGGCAAGCAGTTCATCGCGCAGATTGAAATCGGCCCGGCCAGCGCCCTTGCCGGACAGCGCCCGGTGGCCGGCATGTTTCCCGCCCTGCCGGAGATAACCGTACGGCTCATCCAACGCGGCGAGGTCGCCATCCTGCCGCCCTACGATGACGTGGAACTCGCCGCCGGCGACGCAATTATCGTGGCCGCCACGCGGCGGGCGCTCACCGATGTGCTCGCCGGAGACCCGGACCTGCTGGGCAAAATGGACGGCGGCGCGCCGGCGACCGCCGATGAAGGCAGCGTCTCGGCCCGTCCCGACCGCAGCCTGGCTGAAGTCGTCGTGGCCCCGGCCTCGCGCATGATCGGCCGCAATCTGGACCAGATCGGCTTTCGCCATCAAAGCGGCTGCATCGTCCTGGGGATTCAGCGGCGTTCCCGGATGATCCGCGCGCGCATGAACGAAATCCGCCTGGAGGCGGGCGACGTGCTTTTGGTCATCGGGCGGCGCGCCGATATCCGGGGCCTACGCCTGAGCCGCGACGTGCTGCTCTTGGAGTGGTCGCGGGAAGACCTGCCGACCCGCCATCA
>CAYOOG010000014.1:3975-8754 GCA_964405515.1 uncultured Alphaproteobacteria bacterium
AAGCCTTCCTCAAGGGCAATAAGCGCGATGCGCGCCATCACGCCAAGCGGGCCGCTTTCATCTTTGCAACGGTGGTGACCGTGGCCGCCACCGGGCTTGCCCCCATTATGGTCGCCGCCCTGACCGGGGCCGCGGTCATGGTCAGCCTGGGCTGTCTCAACGTCCACCAGGCCATCCGCGCCTTTGACCAGCGGGTGATTCTGCTAATCGCCGCCGCGCTGGCCATGGGCAATGCGCTTTATGCCACCGGCGGCGCGCAGTACCTGGGCCACGGTCTTGTGGCGGTCCTCGGCGGCACCAGCGTGCCGATAATGCTTTCGGCCTTCTTCCTGATGGTCGCCTTATTGACCAATATTCTCAGCAACAACGCCACGGCCGTGCTCTTTACGCCCATCGCCGTGGTCACCGCGCGGGAATTGGGGGTCGATCCCCTGCCCTTTGTGGTTGCGGTGATCATCGCCGCCAACTGCTCCTTCGCCACGCCCATGAGTTACCAGACCAACCTCCTGGTCATGGGCCCGGGGCACTACCGCTTTGGCGACTTCATGCGCGCCGGCGTGCCCTTGATCCTAATTTTGTGGCTGGCCTTTTCGTTCATTGCTCCCTGGTACTATGGTTTGTAGTATTACCGCGTCGTGACACAGCATTTGACGTCTCATATCCCGGATTTCTTTATTACCGCGCCCTCGGCTTGCCCGTATCTGCCCGGCAAGATGGAGCGCAAGGTCTTCACGCAACTCCGCGCGCCCGACATCCAGGGCATGAACGAACGCCTCAATTTATCCGGATTCCGGCGCAGTCAAGGCATTGCCTACCGCCCGGCCTGCGAGGGCTGCCGGGCCTGCGTCTCGCTACGCGTCCTCACCGGGCCGTTCGAGGAAACCCGGTCCATGCGCCGCATTGTCCGCCGCAACCGCGATCTGGTGATTGCCCAGGTCCGGCCCAAGGCCACGGACGAACAGTACGACCTGTTCCGGCGCTATCTGGAAGGCCGCCACGAGAACGGCGGCATGGACGACATGCGGTTCAACGACTACTTGGACATGATCGAGGGCGGGTCCGGCGACAGCCATTTGGTGGAGTACCGCCGGGCCGGGGCTGATGAGGTTGGCGAGAGCGCCCTACTCGCCGTTTGTTTCATCGACCGCATGAGCGACGGCATGTCCCTGCTCTACAGCTACTATGCCCCGGACGAAACACCGCGCAGCCTGGGCAATTACGTCATCATCGATCAGATACGCCGCGCCCGGCGGCTTGGCCTGCCCTATGTCTATTTGGGATACTGGGTCCAGGGCAGCCCGAAGATGGACTACAAGGTCCGCTTTCAACCGGCCGAGGGGTTTGTCGGCAACAAATGGGTTGCGCTCTCCGCCGAAACCGCGGACACCGCCTTGGACGCCGAAGACTCAAGCCCTGTTGCCCTGGCCAGCGAGACCATGGCCCTGGCGAGAGCCCTGCCCGGGTGAAGCGACGCTCATTGATTCTTGGCGCCGCCGGCGCCACGGCGGGCGGCACCGTCGCGAACGCGCCGGCCATCGCCCGGTCGCGCCGCAATCTGAACATGGTCACCTGCTGGCCGAAGAACGCCCCCGGCCCGGGCATGGGGGCCGAGCGCATGGCCCGGCAGATCACCGAGGCCAGCGACGGGCGCCTTCGCGTGCGGGTTTACGCCTCGGGCGAACTGGTGCCGCCCTTCGAGGCCTTCGACGCGGTCTCAAGCGGCACCGCGGACATTTACCACGGCGTTGAATTTTACTGGCAAGGCAAGTCCAAGGCCTTCAATTTCTTTTGCGCCATCCCCTACGGATTGTCGTCCCAGGAAATGGCCGCCTGGGTCCATCACGGCGGCGGCCAGGAACTCTGGGACGAGCTCTCGGGCCGATTCAATCTCAAGCCCCTGGTTGCCGGCATCAGCACGCAGCAGATGGGCGGCTGGTACCGCAAGGAAATCAACGGATTGGAGGATCTGAAGGGCCTCAAGGTCCGGATGCCGGGCCTGGGCGGCGAGATATTGCGCCGGATCGGCGCGGTCGCCGTGGCCATACCGGGCTCCGAGTTGTTTCCAGCCCTGCAATCCGGCGCCGTGGACGCCGCCGACTGGGGCACGCCCTGGGACGACATGGCTTTCGGGTTCTATAAGGTCGCCAAGTATTACTACTACCCCGGCGTCCAGGAACCGGGAACACAGCTCTCTCTTGGTATCAACCTTGAGGTCTGGCACAGCCTGAGCGAGGCCGACCGCCGCCTGATCACGATGATTTCGGCGGCGGAAAACACCATCGCCCTGGCCCAGTACAACGCCATGGTTCCCCGCTCCCTGCGCATGCTGACCGAGCAGAAAGGCGTCAAATTGCGCCGTTTTTCAGACGAAATTCTGCAGGCCCTGGGCGAGGCCGCGAACCAGGTGTTGCAGGAAATCCGCGCCGAGGATCCCCTCAATGGGCGCATTTACGACAGCTACATGGCGGCGCGGCGGCCGCTCAAGGCCTGGACCACCATGGCCGAGCAGGACTACGGACGGGCCCGCCAGCTTCCGTTTGCTTACGGTTAGCCGCGCCCGGTCGCGCTTGCGCAAAGCCCCGTGGCCCCTATACTGCGCGGCGACAAAAGGGGGCAAACGCACATGAAACGCCGAGACTTTCTCACCGGAGCCGGCAGCGCGGCGGCAGCGGGCGGCGTGGCCGCACCGGCCATCGCCCAGGGAGTGCGGCACCTTAAGATGGTGACCTCCTGGCCCAAGAACTATCCCGGCCTCGGCACGGCGGCCGAGTTGCTGGCCCAATTCGCGCGCGAGGCCAGCGGCGGCAAGATTGATATCAAGGTCTATGCGGCAGGTGAACTGGTCCCCGCTTTCGAGGTCTTCGACGCCGTTTCCAACGGCACCGCCGACATGTATCACAGCGCCGAGTATTACTGGCAGGGCAAGGCCAAGGCCTTCAGCTTTTTCACCGCCGTACCCTTCGGCCTCACCGCCGCCGAAATGAACGCCTGGGTCTACCACGGCGGCGGCCAGGAACTGTGGGACGAGCTCTCGGCCCGCTTCAACCTGAAATCCCTGATGTGCGGCAACACGGGCGTGCAGATGGGCAGCTGGTTCCGCCACGAAATCAACACCCTGGACGACCTCAAGGGCCTGCGCATGCGCATCCCGGGACCGGGCGGCGAAGTGTTCCGCCGCGTCGGCGTCACCACCCAGGCGATTCCGGGAGGAGAGATTTACCAGGCCCTGCAAACCGGCGTTGTTGATGCGGCGGAATGGGTCGGCCCCTGGAACGATATCGCCTTCGGTTTTTATAAGATCGCCAAGTACTACTATTACATGGGCTTTCACGAACCTGGCTCGGCCCTGAGCTTAGGCATCAACAAGGACGTCTGGGAGGACTTCAGCGAAAACGAAAAGGAATTGCTGCGCACCGCCGCCGCCGCCGTGAACGACATTATCCTGGCCGAGTACAACCTGCGCAACGGCGCGTCATTGGACGTCCTGGTCAAGGAACACAGCGTGAATGTGCTGCCCTACTCCGACGAAATTCTCACCAAGCTGGGGGAAATCTCCGGTCAGGTGGTGGCGGAAATCGGCGCCGAGAATGACCTTTCCCGGCGCATATACGAGAGCTTCCTTGAGGTCCGCCGGGATTCCATGGAGTGGTTCCGTATCGGCGACGAGGCCTTCTGGGAAGCCCGCCAACTGCCCTTCGATTACGACTAGTGGCCACCCCTTCTCCAGTTTCAAGGACGATCAGGCGCCGGCAGATTCTGGCGGGCGGCGTTGGCGCGGCGTCAGTAGTCGCGGCGGCCCCAGCCATCGCCAAGGGCACCAGACGTCTGACCATGGTTACGTCCTGGCCCAAGGGCCTGCCCGGGCTTGGCACCGGGGCCGAGCGCCTGGCCCGCCGCATCAAGGCGCTTACCGACGGCGAGCTCACCATCAAGGTCTATGCCGCCGGCGAACTGGTTCCCGCCTTCGAGGTATTCGATACGGTCGCCAAGGGCACGGCGGACATGTACCACAGCGTCGAATACTATTTTCAGGGCAAGTCACCGGCGCTGAACTTCTTTGCCGGCCTGCCCATGGGGCTGAACAACGCCGAGACCAAGTCATGGATTTACCACGGCGGCGGCCAGGAACTCTGGGACGAACTGTCGGGGGGATTCAACCTCAAGCCTTTCATGACCGGCAGCAACGGGCCGCAGATGGGGGGCTGGTTCAACAAGGAAATCAATACGCTGGAGGACCTGAAGGGCCTCAAGGTCCGCATGCCAGGCCTCGGCGGCGAGGTATTGCGGCGGCTCGGCGCCAACACACAAACCCTGCCCGGCTCCGAGATTTACGCGGCCCTGCAGAGCGGCGTCATAGACGCCACGGAATGGGTCGGGCCCTGGAACGACATGGCCTTCGGCTTTCAAAAACTGGCCAAGTATTACTACTGGCCGGGGTTCCACGAACCCGGTCCCATCGGCGCCCTGGCGCTCAACATTGATGTGTGGAACAGCCTCGCGCCCCAGCATCAAGCTGCCTTTCGCATTGCCACGGCGGCGGAAGTGGATGTCATGCTCGGCGAATTCAACCTGTTCGACGCGCGCTCGCTCCGCGTATTGATCGAAAAACACGGCGTACAATTGCGCCGCTTTTCCGACGAAATCCTCACACGCATCGGCGAGGTTTCAGGGGAAGTCGTGCGCGAGGCCGGCCAGGGCAGCGAGCTCGCCATGCGCATCTACGACAGTTTCATGGCGGCACGGCGGGCTTCGGTCAATTGGAGCAACATTTCCGACGCC
>CAYOOG010000014.1:8854-31354 GCA_964405515.1 uncultured Alphaproteobacteria bacterium
CAGTTTCATGGCGGCACGGCGGGCTTCGGTCAATTGGAGCAACATTTCCGACGCCGCCTATTGGCGGGCCCGCCGCCTGCCCTTCAAATACGAGAATTGATCGTCAAATGGCGCCGCGGGCCTCACCCATGCCGATCAATCGCCGATCAATGCTGGCCACCGTGGCGGCCGGCGGCATGGCCACCTCCTTACCCGCCAAGGCCAAGAGCAGGCAACTTTCCCTGGTCACGGCCTGGCCGAAGAATTTTCCCGGGCCCGGCACCGGCGCCGAACGCTTAGCCAAGCGTATCGGACAGCTCACCAATGGAGAGTTGAAGATCAAGGTCTTTGCCGCCGGTGAACTGGTCCCGGCCTTCGAGTGTTTCGACGCGGTTTCGGCGGGTACAGCGGATATTTACCATAGCGTCGACTATTACTTTCAGGGCAAGTCACGGCTTTACAACTTCTTTGCCGCCGTGCCTTACGGGCTCACCAGCGCCGAACTCAAATCCTGGTTATATTTCGGCGGCGGCCAGGAGCTTTGGGACGAACTCTCGGCGCGCTTCAATATCAAGCCGTTCCTGGCCGGTGGCACCGGCGTGCAAATGGGCGGGTGGTTCAACAAGGAGATTAACGACCTTGAAGACCTACGCGGTCTGAAAATTCGCATGCCCGGCCTTGGCGGCGAGGTCTTGCGGCGGCTGGGCGCCTCCACCTTCACCATACCGGGCGGCGAGGCCTACCAAGCCATGCAGTCCGGCGTCATTGACGCCGTCGAATGGATCGGCCCCTGGAACGACATGGCCTTCGGCTTTCACAAAATCGCCGACTATTACTATTGGCCGGGCTTCCAGGAAGCCGGCGCATCCTTGACCGCCGGATTCAATTTGGAGGTTTGGAATAGCCTTGAGCCCGCGCATCAGGCGGCGATCCGCATATCCTGCGCAGCGGAATCGGACGTCATGCTGGCCGAGTTCCGCCTGCGTGACGCCATTGCCTTGCGGACACTGACCGAAACACACGGCGTCGAAATGCGCCACTTTTCGGACGATATCCTGACGGCCATGGGCGACGCTTCCGGCGAGGTCATACGCGAGGCCGGCCAGGGCGACAAATTCGCCGAGCGCGTCTATAAAAGCTTCCTGGCGGCGCGGAAGGTCTCCAAGGGATGGCATAGCATAGGCGAGATGGCCTACGGCCGCGCCCGCCAATTGCCCTTCGACTACAGCGGATAGAGAAAGACGATCATTTGAAGATTTTTCTGGCTCTGGAATCGGGCATCAATGCCATAAATGAGCGCATTGGCCGCGCCGTGGCCTGGCTTGCAATCGTCATAGTGCTGGTGCAATTCGCCATTGTCATCCTGCGCTACGTGTTCGGCATCGGCTCCCTGTTCGTGCAGGAATCCATGGTCTACATGTTCGCGGTGCTGTTCATGGCCTGCGCCGGGTACACCTTGCTGCACGACGGCCACGTGCGCGTGGACATATTCTACCGCACGGCTTCGGCCAAGCGAAAAGCCCTGGTCGACCTCGTGGGCGTGGTGATTTTCCTGATTCCCGTTTGCCTGCTGGTTTGGATCATGTCGTGGCCCTACGTATCGGCCTCGTGGGCGGTGTTCGAGGGCTCGCGTGAGACCAGTGGCATTCAGGCGGTATTTCTGTTGAAGAGCCTGATTCCGCTGTTCGCCGGCCTGCTCGGCCTGCAGGGCCTGGCGCTCGCCGTGCGCTCGGGCCTGTTCCTGCTAGGTCTTGCCGGACCGGCAAGGATAGACCCGGCCGACATCGACCACACAGACGGCGCGGTCTGACTCCATGGCCCTAGCCGAAACTCTCGACCTTCTGATGTTCGCCGTCGCCTGCGTGCTGCTGCTGGCGGGATTTCCGGTGGCCTTCACGCTGGCCGGCGTGGCCCTGATGTTTGCCGGCCTCGGGCACATGTTCGGTGTCTTCGACATGGCCTTCCTGGGCGCTTTCCCACAGCGCATCTTCGGCAATATGACCAATGAGGTGCTGATCGCCGTGCCCCTGTTCATGTTCATGGGCGTGATGCTGGAGCGCTCGAAGGTTGCGGAGGATCTGCTGGACAGCATGGGCCGCATGTTCGGCACCTTGCGGGGCGGGCTGGGCATTTCAGTGACCATCGTCGGCGCGCTATTGGCGGCGTCGACCGGCATTGTCGGCGCCACCGTCGTCACCATGGGGCTTTTGTCCCTGCCCGCCATGCTCAAGCACCGTTACGACCCGGCGCTGGCCGCCGGCTCCATTGCCGCCGCCGGTACATTGGGCCAGATTATCCCGCCCTCCATCGTGCTTGTGCTTTTGGGCGACACGCTTTCCTCCGCCTACCAGAAGGCGCAACTGGAACAGGGCATATTCTCGCCCGAGACCTTGTCGGTCGGTGACCTGTTTGCCGGTGCCCTGCTGCCCGGCCTGATGCTCGTTGGCCTCTATATCGCCTATCAGATTGTGGTCGCCATTCTACGGCCCGAGGCCTCGCCGGCCATCGTTGGCGGCGACAATGATGCCGGTGAAGTTTCCTTTTCCACCCTGCTGCACGCCCTCGTGCCACCGGTGACGTTGATCGTCGCCGTGCTCGGCTCGATCCTTGGCGGCCTGGCAACACCGACCGAGGCTGCCGCCGTAGGTGCCGTCGGAGCCACTATGTTGGCGGGACTGCGCCTGGGCGACAATCCCCGGCCGATCTACGCTGCCATATTCGCCATCGCGGCACTGCTGTTGCTGACGGCAAACATGGACCTGCGCGTGGCCCGGGACGAAATACCGCCTCTCGACCTGCTGGGCATTGCCGTGGCGCTGGTGTTGACGACCATGCTGGCCTGGGGCGTTGTGGTCAGCGTGATACGCACCTGGCGCAGCGGCGTCATGGGCGACGTGGCCCGGGCCACGACGCAAACCACCTCCATGGTCTTTGTCATTCTCGTCGGCGCGGCGCTGTTTTCCCTGGTCTTCCGGGGGCTCGGCGGCGACGATACGGTACACGAGTTTCTATCCGACATGCCCGGTGGCAAGTTCGGCGCCGTTGCCGTTGTCATGGCGGTGATGTTCGTGCTGGGCTTCTTCCTGGATTTCCTGGAAATTATATTCGTGGTCGTGCCCATTGTGGCGCCGATCATCATGGCCATGGGCGTGGACCCGGTATGGCTCGGCGTGATGATGGCGGTCAATTTGCAGACCAGTTTCCTCACCCCGCCCTTTGGATTTGCCCTGTTCTACCTGCGCGGCGTGGCCCCGGACGCGGTTACCACCTTGCACATCTACAAGGGCGTTATCCCCTTCGTGTTGATTCAGATCATCGGCCTGCTGTTGCTGGCCTTCTTCCCCGAGATCGCCACCTGGCTGCCTAGCCTACTATTCGGGTAGCCCGCCGGAGCGGCGCCGTTTCGCCCTAATTGAACCGATTGTTGCGCGGGAAGCCACGTGGCGGCAGGCGGCCCGACTGGCCGCGTTTGCCCACCCAGGCCTTGAGATCGGTTTCCGTCCGGGTCTTGGACCCGGCACGCCAGGATAGTCCTTCCTTCTTAGTGAAAACGCTAACGTCGGACAGGCCGCCGTCCTTATAGCGTTGCAGGATCACACCGCGCCCCCGCCCCATGACCGGCAGTTCCTTCACCGGGAAGACGATGAGTTTGCGATTCTCGCCGATGACCGCCAGGGTCTCGCCCTCGACGCGGGCGCAAGCCTGGGCCTCCGCGCCCTTGCCCAGATTCAACACTTGCCTGCCGTTGCGGGTCGCGGCGATGACGCCATCTTCATCGGTGACAAAGCCCCGTCCATCGGACGAAGCCACGACAAGCTTGGCCTCCGGCTGGTGCACAAAAAGCGCCACCACGTCGCCCTCCTCGCCCATGTCCAGCATCAGGCGGACCGGCTCACCATGGCCGCGGCCGCCCGGGAGCTTGTCACAGCCGATCGTATAGAATCGACCGTTGGTGGCGAACAGCACAAGCTTGTCGGTGGTCTCGGCGGCCATGCGAAAGCGCGCCTTGTCGCCTTCCTTGTATTTGACTTCCGTGTCCTCGCCGATGTGGCCCTTTATGGCGCGGATCCAGCCCTTGGCCGAACAGATCACGGTGATGGGTTCACGCTCCACCATGGCCTCTAGCGGCACGTCGGCAACGTCAGGCGCCTCACCCACTTCCGTGCGCCGGGCGCCCAGCTCGGTATCGGCGCCAAACTGCGCCGCGACTTGCTTGATACCGGCCGCCACGTTCTTCCATTGCAGGTCTTTGTTCTTCAAGAGCTTGCGCAAATCACGCCGCTCCGCCTTCAAAGCGGCGTCCTCGGCCTCGATTTCCTTTTCCTCGAGCTTGCGCAACTGGCGCAGCCGCATGTTAAGGATGGCTTCCGCCTGCACATCACTGATCTTGAAGGCTTTCTTGAGCTTCGGCTTGGGTTCGTCCTCGCTACGGATGATCTTGATGATCTTGTCCAAATTGAGGTAGGCCACCAGGAGACCGCCCAGAACCTCCAGGCGATGCTCGATCTTGGCAAGGCGGAACTTGGATCCCCGAATAAGAACCACGTGCCGGTGGTCGAGGAATGCCGACAGGGCATCCCGCAAGGACATCACCCCGGGCACCTGGTTCTTATCAAGCACATTCAAGTTGAGGGGCACGCGAACTTCCAGCTCCGTCAGCTTGAACAGCGTCTCCATGAGGACTTCCGGGTCGACGGCGCGGCTCTTGGGCTCGACAATCAGGCGCACGTCATCGGCGGATTCGTCGCGCACATCGGCCAGCACCGCCACCTTGCGGCTGGAGATCAGCTCGGCGATTTTCTCCACCAGCCGCGATTTGGGCACCTGATAGGGCACTTCCGTGATGACGATCTGGTACTGGCCGTGGCCAAACTTCTCCGTTTCCCAACGGGCGCGCAAGCGGAAACCGCCGCGCCCGGTCTTATAGGCCTGCAGGATGGACGCCTGGTCCTCGACCAGAATGCCGCCGGTGGGGAAATCCGGCCCGGGCACGAATTCCGCCAGCTTGGCCACCGTGGCGCGCGGGAATTTGATGAGGTGCAAGAGCGCCTGGCACAGTTCGCCGACATTGTGGGGCGGGATGCTGGTGGCCATGCCCACGGCGATGCCGGTCGCCCCGTTGGCCAAAAGGTTCGGGAAGTTGGCCGGCAGCACCACCGGTTCGCTTTCCTCGCCGTCGTAGGTCTCGCGGAAGTCCACGGTGTCCTTATCGATGCCCTCCAAGAGCGCTTCCGCGACCTCGGTCAGCCGTGCCTCGGTGTAGCGCATGGCGGCGGCATTATCGCCATCGATGTTGCCGAAGTTGCCTTGGCCGTCGATCAGCGGGTAGCGCACGGAAAATTCCTGGGCCAGCCGCACCAAGGCGTCGTAGATGGCCTGGTCGCCGTGGGGGTGGAACTTGCCCATGACGTCGCCGACCACACGGGCGGATTTCTTGTAGCCGGAATTGGGATCCAGGCGCAGCGCCCGCATGGCGTAAAGCAATCGCCGGTGAACGGGCTTCAGGCCGTCGCGCACGTCGGGCAGCGATCTCGACATGATTGTGGACAGCGCATAGGACAGGTAACGCTCTGACAGCGCCTTGCCGAGGGGGGTATTCTGGACGAATTCCTCGCCCTTGGATGCCTTACTCATGGGCGGACTATATCACCACATATTGTGCTGGCGACAGCTCGAGATGCCCTATGTTGCGAGTTTTTCGGCTAATCTTTGCCGAGCCGGGGGCAGCCGCTTGCCCTGGGGCTGGAAGATATGGCGATCAAGGAAATAGCCGGTGAGGGCAAGGCCGTCACACACCGCCTGGCCATCCGCTACGGCGCCGTTGCCGAGCAGGAATTCCGGCAGGGCCAGGAGTTTTTCCTTATAGGCCTGGCCCGCCTCGCGGCTCACCGCGCGGCCGCTCTTGGGCGAGACATAGACCAATTCATCGGCAACGCCGCTTGCCGCGCAATGGCCGAGATCAAGCCCAAATCCCAGTTCGGTCAACAGGCCCAACTCCCAGCGCACCAGGACCGGAGCCCAGGCCAGCGTGCCCTCCGGCGCGGCCTCCAAAGCGTCGAGCGCGGCACGGAAGCCATCGAATACCGGGCCGTGGGGCTCGCGCTCCGGCAGGACCCCCGCCGCCATGGCGCAAAGGGATGAAAGTCCGGCCAAGCGGAAGGGATCGTCCATCAGCCGCGCCGCCCGGGGCTCCAGCATCTCCAGTGTACAGGTGCCCAAATGCTCGGCCAGACGGGCCCGCCAGGTGGCGGCAACCTTATTGCCGGGCTGCAGAAGGCCACGCTTGGTCTTGCCCCGGCCACCGCGCACCAAGCCCTTGTGGCGTCCGTGTTCGCGGGTCAGCAGGTCGACAATGGCCGAGGTCTCGCCGTGGGCGCGGGCCGAAAGCACAAAGGCGTCGTCAGTCCAATCCATTTGCGAATGTTAGCGGATGCCGAGCCGCGCCGCGAGCGGCGCTTACTTCGGGAATTCCAGGCCGATAGAACGGTAGTGCCCCGGGTCGTCGGCCCAGTTCTCCTTTACCTTGACGAACAGGAAGAGATGCACCTTGCGGCCCAGAAGTTCCTCCATGTCGACCCGCGCGGCGGCGCCGATGTCCTTGATCGTGCGCCCGCCCTTGCCAAGAAAGATGGGCTTTTGGCTCTTGCTCTGCACGTAAATGATCTGGCTGATCTTGACGCTGCCGTCCTTTCTTTCCTCCCAGGCCTCGGTTTCCACGGCCGAGGCGTAGGGCAGTTCCTGATGCAGGCGCTCGTAGATTTGTCCACGTGTGATTTCGGCGGCCAGCAACCGTTCGGTTACATCCGCCACCTGATCGCCCGGATAAAGCCAGGGGCCTTCGGGCATCTCGGACGCCAGAGTCGCCATGAGATCGTCAACGCCGTCGCCATCCAGGGCGGAAATCATGTAGGTGTCGGAGGAGTCCCCGACTTCGCCTATTGCGCTTGTCAGCTCTAGCAACTTAGGCCGCTTGATAAGATCGATCTTGTTCAACACCAGTTTGGCCGGGGTCTTGCGCTCCCGCAACCCAGTAGCGATGCGGGCAACCTCATCGGTCAGGCCCGTGTTCGCATCCACCAGCAGCAAGGTGAGGTCGGCATCGGCGGCGCCATGCCAGGCTGCCGCCACCATGGCCCGGTCGAGCCGCCGCTTCGGCGCAAAAATGCCCGGGGTATCAAGGAAAACGATCTGCGCGGAGCCCTCGATGGCTATGCCAGTAATGCGCGTGCGCGTGGTCTGCGCCTTGCGCGTGACAATGGCCACACGGGCGCCCACCAAACGGTTAAGCAGGGTCGATTTCCCGGCGTTCGGCGCGCCGATAATGGCCACATAGCCGCAGCGGGTTGCGGGTTCAGTCAAGGCCCTGGGCCCGAATATGCACGAGCAGGGCCTCGGCCGCCGCCCGCTCCGCCGCCTTCTTCGAACGCCCCTCGCCCATCATGGGCGGCAGGTCCTCCACCCGGACCTGAACCGTGAAAATTGGGTCGTGATCGGGGCCGGCGCGCTCTACGTCGGCGTAAACAGGCAGTGCCGGCCCGCGCGCCAGCGCCCATTCCTGTAGCGCCGTTTTATGGTCCTTGACCAGGTCGCCAAGCTCATCCACCAGTTCCTGCCAGCGCGCGTGGATAAATCCGCTCGCCGCATCCATGCCGCCATCCAGGTAGAGCGCCGCCACCAGCGCCTCACAGGCGTTGGCGAGAATCGCCGTGTGCGAGCGCCCGGCGGCCTGCCGTTCGCTTTTACCGGTGCGCAAATATCGCCCGAGATTGATGGCGGCGGCGACCCGTTCGAGACTCTCGCGGCGCACCAGGAAATTGAATTTCTCCGCCAGATCACCTTCGTTGTCGCCCGGGTAAAGCTCGGAAAGCCACGCCGCCACTACAAGTCCCAAAACCCGGTCGCCGAGGAATTCCAACCGCTCGTAATTGAACGGCAGATCGGCGGAGGAATGGGTCAGCGCTTCCTCGAGAAGGTCTGGTCGGGCAAAGTTATGATGCAGGACTTCGCACAGTGGGCCTAAATCGCCGCCGGCCATCCTAGTCTATTGTCTGGAAAAGGCGGGCAAAGCGGGTGGCAAAAGGCCAGCGCCAGAATTCCCAAAAGCGGGCGCTGCCGTCCGTTGAGAAAAACAAGATCTCCGCGCGGCCCACAAGATTTTCGGCGGGCACATACCCAACCCCGTGGGCGAAGCGGCTGTCTAGGGAATTATCCCGGTTGTCACCCATGGCGAAGTAATGCCCCGGGGGCACCTGGAATACTCGGGTGTTGTCGGCGGGGCCGTTGGCTACTTTATCCAGGGTCATATAACTGACGCCATTAGGCAAGGTCTCGCGGTATTGCCGTGACCGCGAAACATTCCCATTCTCATCCCGTTGCGCAAAGTCTTCCACGCGCTCCCGAACTACCGCCTCGCCGTTAATGTGCAGTTCGCCATCCACCAATTGCAGACGGTCGCCGGGCAGGCCGACAATGCGCTTGATATAATCGGTCTTGTTGTCGCGGGGCAACTTAAAGACCGCCACGTCGCCCCGGGTCACGGGATCCTCCCATACCCGACCGTCAAATATCGGTGGGCTAAAGGGCATGGAGTGGCGGCTATAGCCGTAGGCGTACTTTGAAACAAAGAGATAGTCACCAACCAGCAGCGTCGGCAGCATGGATTGCGAAGGAATATTGAAGGGCTCGAAGCCCACGGTGCGAATGACCAAGGCAATCAGCACGGCGTACACGACCGTGCGCAGGGTCTCACGGTACTCGTCTAAGCGCGAGTAGCCCTGCGGTGCGTCGGCAGGGCTCTCGGCCGCCGAATCCTTGGCTTGTTGCTCGTTCAAATGCCTATTTCTCCTATCGCGTGGCGCATGAAGCCTGGGCTGGGCGCCTCTGTCAAGAGCGTGAGAGCACGTTTTGATCAAATGGAGATTTGATTAAAACAAGCTCTAGACCGGTTTCACGGCGGTAATCAGCACGATTGCCTGTGCCAGGGGATGATCATCGGTCAAGGTCAAATCCACCTGGGCAACCATGCCGGGGGGCGTGATCTCCTCGAGCCGGGCCAGGGCCCCGCCTGTCAACTCCATGGAGGGCTTGCCGGACGACAGGTTCACCACCCCCATGTCGCGCCAAAAAACGCCTTTGCGAAAGCCTGTGCCAAGAGCCTTCGAACACGCCTCCTTGGCCGCGAACCGTTTGGCGTAGCTGGCCGCGCGGTTGGCCCGCCGCTCCGACTTAGCTTGCTCGATTTCCGTAAAAATTCGATTTATGAACCGCTCGCCAAAGCGCGCCAGCGTAGATTCGATGCGCCGAATATCAATGAGATCATTGCCGAGACCGATAACCATGCCACTGAACGCCCCGGCGCGGGTCAGGCGCTCTGTTCACCGGCCAAGGGGGCCCGGGCCTTGTCCATGAGTGAGCGCATACGGCGAATGGCGCTGTCGAGACCGCCGAAAATAGCCTCACCCACCAGAAAATGACCGATATTCAGCTCAACAATTTCGGCGATCTCGGCGACTGGACCAACGGTGTCGAACGACAAACCGTGCCCGGCATGAACTTCCAGGCCAAGTTCACCGGCATGGGCTGCAGCCCTTACAATTCTTGCCAATTCATCGTCCCGCGCCTCATTAGCATCGCAATAAGACCCGGTGTGGAGTTCCACCACCGGCGAGCCCAATTCCCGCGCCACGGCAAGCTGCACGGGATCCGGGTCAACGAACAGGGAGACACGAATACCGGCATCCACCAATTGCGTGACATAGGGCGCCAGTTCGCGGTGTTGCGCGGCCACATCAAGGCCGCCTTCAGTGGTTAATTCCTCGCGCTTTTCCGGAACCAAACAACAGGCGTTTGGCATGTGGCGCAAAGCGATCTCACGCATTTCCGGAGTTGCCGCCATTTCCAGGTTTAGCGGCAGATCGATCTCGTCCGACAGGCGTTCGATATCCTGATCGGAAATGTGCCGCCGGTCCTCGCGCAGATGGGCGGTGATGCCGTCGGCGCCCGCCGAGGCCGCCAGCTTTGCCGCGCGCACCGGATCCGGATGGGCGCCGCCACGGGCATTACGGATGGTCGCCACATGATCGATGTTGACACCAAGGCGAAGTTTCGCGGTGCCATGCCTGCCCGAAGGCTTTATCGATATCCTGTCGCCGCTCATTGCCTGCTTACTCCGGTCCCTGGTTTGCCGCCGTTTGATCGGCCAAGAGCCTAGCACGTTTCTTTAAACGCCGCTTTCGCACCTGTTTGTACTCGCCGATGAGCACACGCAGGGGCGCGTAGATCGCCAGCCAAACAAGGAATCCCAAGGGTATCGAGCCCGCCAGCATGGGGGCCAACAGGGGCACAAGCGTGTCCACCGGGCTGTTGAGCAGGAACGGCAGCGAAAATGTATCGACCACCAAGTTCGGGTCCATGCCGAGCATGGCGCAGCCCAAACGATAAGTGGAAACCCATATGAAAGGGAAAGTCCAGGGATTGCCAACCGCCGTGCCCAAAATAGCGGCGAAAATGTTCCCCCTGATCGCCCAGGCCAGCGCGGCGCTAATAATAAAATGAAGCCCAACAAAGGGGGTAAAGGATATGGCGCCGCCACAGGCGAAACCGGCTGCAACGCTATACGGCGTACCGGGCAATCGGGCCAGCCGGTGATAGAAGTAGCGTCCCGAGCGCCGCCAGCCGCTTCGCGGCCAAAAGAAATTGATCACGGCATCGACCCAGGTGCGTTCTTCGCGACGGCGAAACATTGTTTACTTCAGTCCCCGGCTGCCGGGCTTGATCGCCGGAATGGCCGCCAGATCGGGCGGCAAATTATCAGCCTCGTAAGCGGCTATCTTGAGCCGGGCAAGGGAGATCAACTTGACCCCGACCCTCGCCTTGCCGCCGCTGCGGTCAATCAAGCAAGCGGCGCCGACAACCTTGCCGCCGTGGGACTTTATGGAGGCAATGCATTCCCGGGAGGACAATCCCGTGGTCACGATGTCCTCGACCATGAGCACGTTGGCGCCGCGCGGAATTTCAAAACCGCGGCGGAGCGCGAATTCCCCGTCCACGCGCTCGCAAAAAATCGCCGGAACCTTCAATTGGCGGCCCACTTCATAACCCACGACGACACCGCCCATTGCGGGCGAGACCACCAGATCAATGGGCCGCGAGACAGCGGCTCTTACCTTGTCGGCCAGCGCCCGGCACAACTTGCCGGCACGGCGCGCATCGGCCATTACCAGCGCGCATTGCAGGTACATGCGGCTATGCAGCCCCGAGGACAGCAGGAAGTGCCCTTCAAGTAAGGCGCCCGCGGCGCGGAAGTGCTTGAGTACTTTTTCCTGGTCCATCGCCGTCAAACTATCCCCGCATTCTTTCCACTGAATTCACCAACGGATCCGCCCGAATGGCGGCGATGATATTTGTCAAATGCTTAACGTCCCTCACGTCGATGTCAATCTGCACTTCAAAGAATTCCTCGGTGCGGCTGACAATCTTGAGGTTATTGATATTGGCTTGGTTATCCCCAATTGTCGTTAACAAACCACCCAAGGCACCGGGCTCATTTTCCATCGTGGTCTTGATACGGCCGACATGAGCTTCATTTTCGGCGTCCGCCACATCCCATGACACGTCGAGCCAGCGTTCCGGCGCGTCGTTAAAGGCCTCTAATAACTCGCAATCAATGGTGTGCACGATAGCCCCCTTCCCGGAGGAGACGATACCGACGATGCGGTCGCCGGGCAACGGATGACAACACTCGGCATAGTGCACGGCAAGGCCGGGAATCAGGCCCTTGATGGGCACGGGATGCGCCCCTTCTTTCGGCTTTTTGCGCCGCAGGACGCCCCAACCGAGGCGCCGGGGCCGACGGGATTTTTGCCCCGGGAATACGGCTTCAATTAATTTCTCGCCCGTGATCAAGCCCTCGCCCAGCGCAACGTACAACTCCGACAGCGATTTGATGCTGAGAACTTCAAGAGCGCCACGCAGGGCTTTTTCGCTGAATTCCTGCTCGGCCTCGCGGAAGGCCTTCTCGGCAATCGCTTTGCCCAGGCGCTCATATTGGGATTGGCGCTCGTGGCGGATGAAACGGTGAATGGCGATCCGCGCCTTGCCCGTGGTCACGAAACTTTCCCAAGTGGGCGACGGAGTTTGCGCCTTGGACGTGATGATTTCCACCTGGTCGCCGTTGCGCAAACGTTGCCGCAGGGGCACGCGCTTGCCATTAACCTTTGCGCCGACGCAATTGTCCCCGATCTGCGTATGCACGGCATAGGCAAGGTCTACGGTCGTCGCGCCCCGGGGCAGCGCAATCAGATCACCGCGCGGCGTAAAGCAGAAAACCTGGTCCTGGAACATTTCCAACTTGGTATGTTCGAGGAACTCCTCGGGGTCGCTGGCGTGTTCCAATATCTCCAGCAATTCTCGCAGCCAGCGGTAATGGGCGCCGCTGGGCTTCTCGTCGGACCTTTTGTAGTGCCAATGAGCAGCGACTCCCAATTCCGCCACCTCGTGCATTTCACCGGTGCGTACCTGGATTTCGATGCGCTGGGATTCCGGCCCGATCACGGTGGTATGGAGCGAGCGGTATTCATTTCTCTTGGGTGTCGAAATGTAATCCTTGAAACGCCCGGGCACGACGCTCCAGCGTGTATGCACCACACCCAGCAACTCGTAACAGCGGGGAATGTCATCGACGATGATACGGAACGCGATGATGTCGGAAAGCTGTTCAAAGGAAATGTTGTTGCGCTCCATCTTGCGCCAAATGGAATAGGGCCTTTTCTCCCGGCCATCCACGACGCCGCCAATGCCGTTATCGACGAGAGTCTTTTCCAGTTCCGCGATGATGCGCCCGACCATGTCACTGCCCTTCTCACGCAGAAAATCGAGCCGCTTGACCACCGACTTGCGGGCGTCGGGGTTGAGCTCCAAGAACGCCAAGTCCTCAAGCTCGTCCTTCATCTTCTGCATGCCCATGCGCTCCGCCAGAGGGGCATATATCTCCATGGTCTCAAGGGCGATACGCTCGCGCTTGGGGCTGTTCTGGATGAAACCGAGAGTTCGCATGTTGTGCAGACGATCGGCGAGCTTGACAAGAAGCACGCGAATGTCGTCCGACATGGCAAGAACAAGCTTGCGGAAATTTTCCGCCTGACGGCTGCCCTCGCCGGTAAATTCAATCTTGGACAGCTTGGTAACACCGTCGACCAGCCCGGCAACTTCTCCGCCAAATGTTTTTTCGATCTGCTCGTAAGTTGCGAGCGTGTCCTCGATCGTGTCGTGGAGCAGCGCCGTCGCGATGGCAACCGTGTCCAACCTCATTTGCGTGAGTATGCCGGCAACTTCCAGGGGATGGGAAAAGTACGGATCGCCGGAGGCGCGAACCTGAGTACCATGGGCCTTCATGGAATAAACGTAGGCGCGGTTCAAGAGAGCTTCGTCGACGCCCTTATCGTAGGCGCGGACACGTTCGAGCAACTCATATTGCCGGATCACGGCGCACCCTCACTCAATAGCCGGTCACGCCATAACCGGATGATGCCCTACTCCTCCTCGACAGGCGCCGTTGGGTTCTCTTCCGCCTCAGGAGACACATCCGCGTCAAGACCCTCAGCGCCTTTCGGGGCATCATCTTCGGTTTCTTTGGCAGCCGCTTGTTCGCCGCCTTCCTCGGGTGGCGCGTCTTCAGGCGGCACGTCACTCACGCCATCCGTCCTGGCGGCGACAAATTCACCCAGAGCCTGGGCCAGTTCGTCGGCCGCGCCATCGATACCGCCGATCGCCCGGTCCCGGTCGCCGCCGGCCATCAGCATGGCCATATCATCCTCTTCCGGTTCGTCGACTTCGGCATGCTTGCGCAGGCCGTGAATTGCCGCCTCCATAAGTTCGTCGGGCTGGACGGTTTCCTCGGCGATCTCGCGCAGAGCGATGACCGGATTCTTGTCATTATCCCGTTCGATGGTCAGCGGTGCACCGGCGGAAACCGCCCTTGCGCGCTGAGCCGAAAGCAATACCAGATCGAAACGGTTTGGTATTTTGACGACGCAATCTTCTACTGTAACCCGGGCCATACGGAAACCTTCCTGAAACGAGGCGTGAGCGGCCACATAGATAGGCGGTTGGACGGCGGAAATCAAGGATTGTAGGTGTCTTGGAGGGCCCTTGGATCAATCCGCCTGTAGGGGCCTGATTTGCGGGTCCAGATCGGCATTTTCGGCCATTTCCCGGACCGTTTGGCCCAGCGCCGGGTGGCGCCACTGGGGCGCGACCTCCAAAAGGGGCAAAAGGACAAAACCGCGGTCATGAAGCCTCGGATGGGGCAGAATCGGGCCGTTTTGGCCGTCTCCACCGGCTTTTGTCACCAAATCGCCGTAGGCCAGCAAATCGAGGTCGACAATCCGCGCGGCCCAGCGTTCTCGCCGCTCTCGGCCCAAAGCGCGCTCCAATCGGTGCAAAACCGCCAATAATTCCCTTGGGCTCAGTACGGTCTCCAGAACCGCGGCGCCGTTGGTGTACCAGGGCTGGTCCGAGGCCGGAACCGGGGGGCTCTCGTACCAGTTCGAGCGCTCCAAGACCTTGATACCCTGTGCCGGAAGGGCCTCTAGCGCGGCCTCCAGGGTCTTTGCCGGTGGGCCATGGGCCGCGGACGGCAGGTTCGCGCCCAAACCGAGTAAAATCATAATAGTTGGCCCTGGAAGCTCGCTCTGATCTGGCCATAATAGCGCCCCGAACGGCATTTTGTGACTGGAAAGCACCCCATTTATGACCCCGGAAGCGCCCATTGATTGCCCCTTGTGCCCGCGTCTTGCCGAATTCCGGCGGGAGAGCCACGAAGCGCACCCGGACTGGTTTAATGGCGCCGTGCCATCGTTCGGTGACGATAGCGCACGGCTGTTGATCGTCGGCCTGGCTCCCGGGCTTTCGGGCGCCAATCGCACCGGGCGACCGTTCACCGGCGATTTCGCAGGCGACCTGCTGTACGCCACTCTTGCGGATTATGGTTTCAGCAAGGGCCGCTACGACAAGCGGCCCGACGACGGACTCGAATTGACCGATTGCATGATCACGAACGCCGTGCGTTGCGTGCCACCGAAGAACAAGCCCGTGGGCGCGGAGGTTAAAGCCTGCGGCGGCTTCTTGCACGACAGAATCCGCACCATGGACAATCTTAGAATTGTTCTCGTCCTCGGCCGGGTTGCTCACGATGCGACACTCTCGGCCTTGGGCGAGCGGCGCGCCGCCCACAAGTTCGGGCACGGCGCCCGGCATGGTCTTGGCAATTTGACGATGATCGACAGCTATCACTGCTCCCGCTACAACACCAATACACGGCGATTGACGCCGCAAATGTTCACCGACGTGTTCCGCGATATTCGTGACTTGTTGGACTAGCTGTAGCGGTCTTCTTTCCAGGGATCACCGACGTTGTGATAACCCCGTACTTCCCAGAACCCGGGCTTGTCCTCGGCCACGAATTCCATGCGCTTGACCCACTTGGCGCTTTTCCAGAAATAGAATTGCGGAATGACAACGCGGACCGGGCCCCCGTGCTCTTTTGTTAGAGGCTTGCCCTCCCAACTGTGGGCAAGCAATACATCCGGCGCACGAAGAACCTCGAGGCTGGCGTTTGTCGTGTAGCCGTCATAGGCATGGAAAACGATATGCCGGGCCTCGGGCAAGGGCTTTACAACATCCAGAATATGCGCCGCCGAAACGCCCTGCCAGTGGTTCTCGTAACGCGACCAGGCGGTAACGCAATGAATATCCGAGACCATCTCCACTTGGGGTTGATCGAAGAAAGCGTCATGGCTCCATCGCACCGGGTTGGCGACCATGCCGTCAACGGTCAGCGACCATGATTCCGGCGATACCTTCGGCTGCACACCAAGATCAAGCACCGGCCAGTCACGCACCAGACGCTGCCCGGGCGGCAGGCGATCGGCGCGAGGCGAGGCGCTGCCGGTCATCAAGCGGCCATCGCGGGCCCATTTCTCCTTGGTGCGGACCAGTTTTTCGCGGATCGAGTCCAGCAAATTGCTGTCGTCAGGCACGTTCACCTCTTACCGCGCAAAAGGCGCTCTTGTTCACGCTTCCAATCCCTGTCCTTGATGCTGGCCCGCTTGTCATGGTGTTTCTTGCCCCGCCCGACGCCCAGGGACACTTTAACCCTGCCACGAGGATTAAAATAGACCGAGAGCGGCACGACGCTCATGCCGCCCCTTGAAAGATCGCGAAACAGCCGGGCCATTTCACGCTTATGGAGCAGTAGCTTACGCGGCCTATGGGGATCATGATTGAAGTTTCCCGCCTGCTTGTATTCGGGAATATAGGCGTTGACCAGATACAACTCCCCGTCCTGCTCTCGGGCGAAAGATTCAACTATGCTGCCGGCGCCGGAACGCAGGGATTTGACCTCGCTGCCCTCCAGCACGATTCCGGCCTCCAGGGTTTCCTGAATTTCGTAATTGTGGCGCGCCTTTCGGTTCCGTATGGAAACGCGGTCCGGCTCGCTGCTTTGCTTGGCCATCGCAATGAACGGCTAAAGTATGCCGGCCTTCTCCAGGGCGGCCCGCACCCGCTCGCCCGTGGTCTTGCTCACCTCTGTCAAAGGCAAGCGTACCTCGGGGATGCACATGTTCAGCAGACTGGCGGCGTACTTCACCGGTGAGGGACTGGTCTCCAGAAACAGTGCCTCGTGCAACGGCCAAAGCCTGTCTTGGATTTCGAGGGCGCTTGCATAGTCTCCGTCGAGACAGGCGTTTTGCATTTGAGCGCAGGCCTTGGGCGCCACATTGGCGCTGACCGAGATACAGCCCTGCCCGCCCGCGGCGTTGAAGGCGAGAGCCGTCCCGTCCTCGCCGGACAACTGGCAGAAACCGGACCCCATGGCATCCCGCTGCTTGCTTACCCGCGCCAGATCGCCTGTTGCGTCCTTGACACCGATGATGTTGGGCAACTCGAACAACCGGGTCATGGTCTCGACCGACATATCAATAACGCTGCGTGGAGGAATATTGTAAATGATGATCGGCAGCTGCCCGGCGTCGTTGAGTTCCTTGTAATGGGCGTACAAGCCAGATTGCGTCGGCTTGTTGTAATAGGGTGTAACCACGAGACAGGCGTCGGCGCCCACTTCTCTCGCGTGAGTTGTAAAATCGACCGCCTCGGCGGTGGAATTAGAACCGGTTCCGGCGATCACCGGCACCCGCCCTGCGGCCGCCTCAACGCAGATTTCGATAATGCGCATGTGCTCAGCCGTGGTCAGGGTCGGCGATTCACCGGTGGTGCCGCAGGGCACCAAACCGTGCGTACCTTCCTCGATCTGCCAATCCACCAGACTGCGAAACGCCGCCTCGTCAACCTCACCGCCTTTGAACGGTGTAATAAGTGCTACGATGGAGCCCTTGAACATAGCTGGAATCCGTTGGTTTTCGCCGAATCCTAAGAAATTCAACGGGACAATAGCGCCGGGGCCCCCTTCGGGCAAGGCGGGCGGCGATTGGCATGGCCGGGCTGAGGTGAATATACTGCCCGCCGAGCCTGGAAAAGGGCCTGGGGATGTATCTATGGGAAGGCTGATTATCGCCGCAACCGCGGTCTTGCTGGGAACAAGCTGGCCCGCCCGGGCGGCTGAAACGCCCCTGCCCGTGTTGCGGCCCGCGCCAGCCGGCGGCATCCACGGTGTCTTGCCAATCCCGCGCCTCAGACCCGAGGAGGCACCACTCGGCTCGTATAGAAGCATTCCCCTCCCCCAGGCAAGGCCGCAACTGGCCGTCGGCAAGATGGCGGCCCTGCCCCACCTGGCGGCGGGAGACCGAAGCCGCCTTGAGCAGGCTTTCCAGGCGGCAAAGTCGGGCAAATGGCGGCGCGCGAGGAGCCTTGCCGGCAAGACCAGTTCCAGCATCGGGCGCAAACTTATTGATTGGCTATATCTCAGCGACCGGGCCACCCGCATCGATTTTGAGACCTTGGCTCGCTTCATCGACGCCAATCCCGATTGGCCCAAGCGCAACACCCTGCTCTTGAAGGCGGAAGCCGCCATGGGCCGTTCCACCGGATTTGACCGGCGTCTCGCCTGGTTCGCGGCTCACCCGCCGAAGTCGGGCGTTGGCAAGATCCGGTTTGCCGAAGCATTGTTTGCCAACAACAAGGATAGCAAAGCCGCCGATCTGGTCCGCGACGCCTGGATCAACAACAATTTCCCGGCCCGGGATGAGAAAAACATCTACCGTCAGTATCGTCGGCACCTGAGCGAGGCCGATCATCTGGCGCGACTTGATCGCCTGTTGTGGCAGGGCAATTACTACAGCACCAAACGCCAGATACGGCGTGTCAACGCCGATTGGCGTCTGCTCGCCGACGCCCGTATGACGCTTAGGCGGCGCGGCGGCGGCGTCGATCGCGCGGTGGCGCGGGTTCCGGAAAGTCTCAAGAATGATCCCGGCCTTGTCTTCGAACGGACACGCTGGCGGCGGCGAAAGCGTCTCCACGATAGCGCCCGCGAACTGCTATTGGCTAGCGAGCCGGGCGTTCCCGCTGCGCGTGAGAAGGGTCACCCGGAGCTGTGGTGGACCGAGCGTAACTTCCAGGTACGCCGGACCTTACGTGAGGATCGTATTGGAGACGCCTACCGTCTTGCCAGCGAACATCATCTGGAATACGGGCCCGACTTCGCCGAGGCGGAATGGTTGTCCGGCTGGATCGCACTGAGATACCTGAACGAGCCCGAAAAGGCCTACCATCATTTCTCCCGCCTGTTTGAAGCCGTCCGAACACCAATCAGTATCGCCCGCGCCGCTTATTGGTCGGGCCGGGCGGCGGAGGCCTATGGCGAAGCCGGCGTGGCCGCGCGCTGGTACGCGGATGCGGCCAAGCACGCTACTGCATTTTATGGCCAATTGGCCATGTCCCGTCTTCCCGAAGGAAGGGCCGTCATTCTGACTGCGGAACCAGGGCCCACGGCGGACGAAGTTTCGGCCTTCAACGAACAAGAACTGGTTCAGGTGACCCGCCTTCTGGCGCACTTGGACCAGAGCGAACAGCTTAAGCCGTTCGTTCTGAAAATCCATGAGTTGGCCGAGAGCCCCGGCAGCCAAGCGCTCGCCGCTAACTTCGCCCAAAGCCTAGGGCGCACGGACTTTGCCGTGCAATTGGCCAAACGCTCGTTGCGCAATGGTGTGTTATTGGCTGAACGTGCCTATCCGGTGGTCGAACTGCCGCCCAACATTTTGGGAGATGGACCGGAAGAGGACGTTATTCTGGCCCTGGTACGCCAAGAAAGCGCCTTCGACGCTAAAGCCCACAGCCACGCCGGCGCCTGGGGCATGATGCAGCTTATGCCGGCAACCGCTAAGACCGTGGCCCGCCAACACAATCTGGCCTATACGCTCCAGCGGCTTAAGGAAGCGGATTTCAATATTACACTCGGGCGGGCGTACCTCGCCGACCTGCTCAAAAAATACGACGGCTCGCTGATACTTGCCTTGGCCTCCTACAACGCCGGGAGCAACCGCGCCGACCGCTGGATGCGTGAGCGTGGCGACCCCCGCTATACAGATGTGGACCCCATCGACTGGATCGAGAGCATCCCATTCGAGGAAACACGGAACTACGTGCAGAGGGTTTTGGAAAACCTCCAGGTCTATCGCCAGCGCCTCAACAAGGTGCAAGAGCCCGTGCGGTTGGCGCAGGACTTGAGCCGAGGCGCCCGGCCGTCACAATATTTCGTACGGCCGCTTGAACGGCCACAACGGGTCGGCTCGATCGCCGGCGAGTACAAGGGGGAATAATGAGTAATCCATCTTTCCGCTCCGCGACCGAGCTTTGCAGTGCCTTGCGCGCGCGCGAAATCGGCTGTCTTGAGCTGCTCGAGCATTACCTGGACCGCGTGGAGCGGCTCAATCCGCAAATCAATGCCATCGTGGCCACGGACCTTGAAGCCGCCCGCGAGCGCGCGACCAAAGCGGACGAGGCCCTGGCAAGGGACGAAGTCTGGGGACCACTTCATGGACTTCCCATGACCATCAAGGATTCCATAGAGGTCGCCGGCATGCCGACAACCTCGGGCGCGCCGGAACTCAAGGGGCACATCCCGGCGGCTCATGCCCCCGCCGTGCAGCGGCTCATCGACGCGGGCGCCGTGGTCTTCGGCAAGACCAACCTGCCGCTCTACGCCGGTGACCTGCAGAGCTACAACGAGGTCTACGGCACCACTAACAACCCCTGGGATGTCACGCGCGGGCCCGGTGGCTCAAGCGGTGGCGCGGCCGCCGCCATTGCCGCCGGACTGACCGGCTTGGAGTTGGGGAGCGACATCGGCGGCTCGATCAGGAACCCCTCCCATTATTGCGGGGTCTATGGACATAAGCCGAGTTACAACCTGATACCGCTTCGAGGCCATATCCCCGGACCGCCCGGCGCCCTTTCCGGCTCCGATCTCGCGGTTCTTGGACCGCTCGCACGCGGCGCCGAGGATCTGGACCTTGCGCTCGATGTTATGGCCGGACCGGATCCCTACGACACGGCTTCCTGGTCAGTCATGCTGCAACCCCCGCGCCACGAAAACCTGGGCGACTTTCGTATTGCCGCGTGGCTCGACGATCCGTTGTGCCCGGTGGACGGGGAAGTGGCGGCGCTCATGGAAAATCTGGCTTCGGCCCTCGAGAACACGGGGCTCAGTGTCGACCGATCGGCACGGCCGGGAATCGACATCCCTCGCGCCAATGACGTTTACACTCAACTTCTGGCGGCCCAGATGTCCGCCGGGTTGCCACCGGAGGAGTCGGCGAAACTTGCGGCGAGCGCCGCCTCGCTTGACCCCGAGGACCAGACTTATAACGCCGCGCTCGCGCGCAGTATCCTGCAGGGGCACGGAGAGTGGCTGCGTCTCAACGAAGAGCGGGCACACATGCGCCGAAGCTGGGCTGAATTCTTTGACGACTTCGACGTTTTGTTGATGCCGATCATGCCGACCGCCGCCTTTCCCCACGACCATAGTTACATGAACGACCGTATGGTGACGGTGAACGGCGAGCCCTTCCCCTATTTCGGGCAAATATTCTGGGCCGGTCTGGCGACCTGTGTATTTCTATCCTCGACCGTGGCGCCCGTCGGGCTCACGCCTGGGGGCCTTCCGGTCGGCGTGCAGGTGGTCGGACCCCACCATGAGGACAAGACGACCATTCACTTTGCGCGACTGCTCGCCGAGGTAGTTGGCGGCTTTGTCCCGCCGCCTGATTTTGCATAACACCCGACCCGCAGGATTTTCTGAGCTCCAGCGTGAAATATCTGTTGCAACCGGCTATAATCGCTTCACTTCATAGGAGAACGGTGATGCAGAAGAGAAATTTGGCGAACTTGGCCGCCGCCGCTCTGCTGGCGCTTTCCGCCTCCCCCATCGGCACGGCTCTGGCACAAGACGGCAGCAAAGTGACGGAAAAAATCTTGGGGCATATTGACAGTGACGGTGACGGCGCGGTGAGCTTGGACGAAGTCGGCGCGATCAGTGCGCAAAAGTTTTCCGGCATGGACCGGAACGGTGACGGTGCGCTCCAGGGTGGCGAATTCATCCTGAACGAAAGCTCCATGGCAAAAGCCATTAAGAAGTATTTTATGCTACGCCGCAAAGCGTATTCACACCTTGATCAAGACGGTGACGGCGGCGTCTCGAGTGGCGAGTTTGCCGAAATGGCCCGCGTCAAATTTGAAAACGCGGATGCCGATGGCGATGGGTTCTTGACGGAAGACGAAATTGTTGCCTTCGCTCGCGGCCCAGGTCCGAATGGCGACGGCGGCTGATCGCCGCTAGGCCCGCAAATCGAGCCGGTATTTGATAATCTGTTGGATGCCGCCGCACGCCTTGCGGGCGTTGCGGTGCGCACACCGTTGCTTGAATCCTCCGCGCTGAACGAACGCCTGGGCTGCCGCCTGCTGGTCAAGGCGGAATGCCTGCAACGCACCGGCTCCTTCAAGTTCCGCGGCGCCTACAACAACATCAGCCGTCTGGATGAAAACCAGCGCCGCGCCGGTGTGGTCGCTTTTTCGTCCGGCAACCATGCCCAGGGAGTTGCCGCGGCGGCGGCGATGACCGGGGCGCCCGCCACCATTTTCATGCCCAAGGACGCACCCGAGACGAAGATTGAACCAAGGCCCTTGGCGCGCAAATTAGATACTACGACCGCAACACGGACGACCGCGAAGCCCTGGCCACCGCGTTTGCCGGCGAAACCGGCGCCACGATGATCAAACCCTTTGATGCCTTCCACACCATCGCGGGCCAAGGCACCGTGGGCCTGGAGGTTGCCGAGCAGTCGCGGGAGCTGGATGTTGACCCCGATCTGGTGCTGGTGCCGTGCAGCGGCGGCGGGCTGATTTCGGGTATAGCTCTGGCCTTGGCGGAGTTGCTGCCCAAGGCCGGGGTTCATCCGGTGGAGCCGCAGGAATCGGACGACTGGCGGCGATCCCTGGCGAGCGGAAAACGCACGCGGGTCGATGTCACGCCCGGCTCCCTCTGCGACGCTCTCCTCCTGCCGCAAC